>QHXE01000055.1 GCA_003222835.1 Acidobacteriota bacterium
CGAGAAAAACGTCGACGCCAACCAATTCTTTTTTCGTGTCAGAGCGCTCTTTGACAATCGTCTCGCTGTAGACCTCGGCAACATCCTCCTCTTTATAGGTCACCGATTTCAGCGTGTGCGGTTTTTTACCCAAACGCTCGACAACTGCCCGTGCAAATTCTATGGTCCCAACTTTTTGTTTGCTGATGCCTTCGTCGTAGATGTCATAAGTGTGGACGCCGTCTTCGATCGTGCGCAGCCAGGCGTTGTGGACCTTCTCTGCAGCATTGGTTTGCCCGATATGAACCAACATCATGATCGCTCCCAGCAGAAGTCCCGAAGGATTTGCCAGATTTTGTCCGGCGCGGCGCGGCGCTGAGCCATGAATCGCTTCGAACATCGCGATGTTCTCTCCAATGTTCGCCGAGCCGGCTAGACCAACCGAGCCGGCAATCTGCGCGGCCACATCAGACAAAATGTCGCCATAAAGATTCGGCATCACGATAACGTCAAAAGCATTCGGCGTGTCGGCCATCTTCGCGGCGCCGATGTCCACGATCCAGTGTTCGTTCTCGATGTCAGGGTACTCGGCGGCAATTTCATTGAAGACTTTATGAAAAAGACCGTCGGTAAATTTCATGATGTTATCTTTGGTAAAGCAGGTAACTTTTTTGCGGTTATGACGGCGGGCGAATTCAAAGGCGTAGCGAACAATCTTTTCCGAGCCGGGCCGTGAAATAATCTTCAAACCCTGCATTACCTGATCGGTCTGACGATATTCGATTCCGGCGTAAAGATCCTCTTCGTTTTCGCGCACGATCACGAGGTCCATACCCGGATGTTTGGTCTCGACGAATGGATGATAAGAAACGCAAGGCCGCACATTCGCGTACAGACCAAGCGTCTTGCGGACCGTTACGTTCAGGCTTTTGTAGCCGCCACCCTGTGGTGTCGTGATGGGCGCCTTGAGAAAAACCCTCGTGTTCCGTAGCGACTCCCAGGCGCTCGCGTCTATTCCGGAGGTGTTTCCGCTGAGATAGACTTTCTCGCCGATTTCAATCTTTTCGAGTTCCAGTTTTGCGCCTGCTTCCTTCAGGATGTGAAGCGCAGCTTTCATGATTTCAGGGCCGATGCCGTCGCCGTAAGCGACGGTGATAGGTATCGTTGGCATTGGATGATTGCCTTTCCTTCTGATTTAAGAAGTTGACGAATATATGCCAAAAACCGGAAGCGAGCAAAGCGTGAGCATGAGATCCAGTGTGCCAAGAATTTATTGGTAAACCTCCTCTCACCCTTGGGAGAGGGCTGGGTGGGGGCCAGCCGGAGAAGCCCACGAGACTGCTTCCTTCTTCTCTTCACGATCCGCTTGAGTTGAGTGGGAGAAATTAAAGTCGTTGGTTGCGTAGCCCTCACCCCAGCCTTCTCCCAAACGGAGAGGGAGTAGACCGTCGCGTAATGCTAAGATTAACTCTTCAAATGATCACCCAGGCTTTCGACACTCTTGAATTTAGTGCACTTCGTGCGGTCGTGCGGCGTGGCGCGCAAACCGAAATTGGACGCGAACGGATCGATCGGCTGGGCCCGATTAGTGATATCGACGAGTTGCAGCGTGACCTGCGCGGTGTTACTGAAATGACTGAGCTGCGTCGTCGAGGAGCGCGTTTGTCGTTCGACGGCATTGCCGACCCTACGGACTCGATTTCACGTTTGAGGATCGAAGGCTCGGCGCTCGAGCCAATGGCGATTCTCGGCGTGGCCCGGCTGTGCGAATGCGCAATGGACGCGCGCGGGGCGATCCTGGCGGAGCGCGAAACATGCGCGACGCTATTCGAGATCGTCGCGGGATTGCCGCCTGAATTAAAGAATCTAACTGCACGCCTCACAAAGAAAATTCGGCCCAGCGGCGAACTCGACGACCGGGCCAGCCCGCAACTGGCCAGCATTCGCCGGGACATTGCTCACACTCGCTCACGGATCACGCGCTCCCTGGAAAACCTGATGCGTCGATCAAGCGAAGCAGTCCAGGAAGAGCTGGTCACCATTCGCAACGATCGCTTTGTGATCCCGGTGCGCTCCGATCATCGAGGGCGCATCAATGGGGTCGCGCACGGAACGTCTTCGTCAGGCGCGACCGTTTTCATCGAGCCTTTGGAAACGATCGAGGCAAATAACGAACTGCAATCGTTGCGCGAAGCAGAAGAGCGCGAGATTGCAGAGATTCTATTTGCGCTATCTGAGGAATTGCGGCGCGAATTGCCAGGGCTCGAACTTGCAGCAAACGCGATTGCGGAACTCGATTTCATAAACGCGAAGGCGGGATTTGCAGAAAGGCTTGATTGCGTGGTTCCCGAAATTGATGGCGGCACGAGTGCCGCCTCTAAACTGGACGATAAAAAAATACATCCGGACCGTTTAGAGCCAGGACTTGTCCCGGCAGGCGACCTTGAATTCATCGACGCTCGCCATCCGCTGCTGGCAGAAAGTCTGCGCGAAACCAATGGCAAAGTCGTGCCGGTTTCATTCAAACTCGATGACACAAACACCACGATGGTGATTTCCGGCGCGAATGCGGGCGGCAAGACCGTCGTGCTGAAAACTGCCGGCTTGCTTTCTCTGATGGCGCTCTCGGGTTTGCCGGTCCCGGCGAAAGAAGCGCGGGTTCCCTTTTATCGATCGGTGCTCGCGGACATCGGCGATCATCAATCAATCGCCGCTAATCTATCGACGTTCACGTCACACGTTGCAAACATCGCTTCGATGATCGAGAGGTGTGAAATGCCGGCGTTGATTTTGCTGGATGAAGTCGGCACCGGAACCGATCCTGAGGAGGGATCGGCGCTCGGAGTCGCCGTCGTCGATTATTTCAAACGCCACGGCGCGCACGGGCTGGCGACGACGCACTATTCCGGATTGAAGATGTACGCGAGCAACGAACCAGGTGTGCTAAATGCCAGCGTTGAGTTCGACGAAAAGACTCTGCAACCGACCTATCGGCTTCTAGTTGGTCTGGCTGGTTCGTCATCAGGTTTAGAAATCGCGCGTCGCTTCGGCATTCCCGACCACGTAATTAAGCATGCGTCTGAGCACGTCAAGCAGTCTTCGCTCGACGCGATCGAATATCTGCGCCGCATCAAGCGCGAAGCTGAAGAA
>QHXE01000056.1 GCA_003222835.1 Acidobacteriota bacterium
ATTGGTACACGTTCTACAATGGTTACGATCCGCTTTTCACGTGGTGGAACGAAGAACCTTACAAGACTCTTGATCAAACGCTCACGACCTATGCCGCCTTCTTGAGTGAACGCGTCGTCGGTTTGCGTCCCGAAGGAACGCAAGGCAGCACGACTGGCGCCACACCGAATCGCGGAGCAGGCGGCGGCCCCGGACCTGGCCAGGGATTTGGACAGGGCCAAGGAGGTCAACGACTAGTTACCAGCGCGCGCCCAGGTGACACGAGCGATATCGTCGGCGATCCTATGGGCCGCGATGCGCTCTTAAGCGAGTTGCAATCCGAGATGATTCCCTACACTCCGGAGGAGTTAATCGGAATTGCCAACAGAGAGATGGTCTGGTGCGAAGACGAAATGAAGAAAGCCTCGCGCGACCTGGGCTATGGGGACGATTGGAAGAAAGCTTTGGAACATGTGAAGCAGCAGTATGTCGAACCCGGCAAGCAGCCAGAGATGATTCGTGACCTGGCCCTGGAGGCAATCAAATTCGTCGACGATCACGATCTGGTTACCGTGCCGCAGCTCGCGCGCGACACCTGGCGCATGGAAATGATGACGCCGGAGCGACAATTAGTCAGTCCTTTCTTTCTCGGCGGCGAAGGGATCCTGGTTTCGTTTCCGACCAACACCATGTCGCACGAACAAAAGATGATGAGCATGCGCGGTAACAATATTCATTTCGCGCGCGCCACCGTCTTTCACGAGCTAATTCCGGGTCATCACCTCCAGGGTTTCATGACCGCTCGTTATCGACCGTATCGAGCTTTATTCGGCACGCCGTTCTGGACTGAAGGCAATGCGCTTTACTGGGAGATGCTGTTCTGGGATCTAAACTTTCCCAAGACGCCTGAGAACCGCATTGGAATGCTATTTTGGAGGATGCATCGGTGCGCGCGAATCATCTTCTCGCTTAGTTTTCATCTGGAGAAGATGACGGCGCAAGAGTGCATCGACTTTCTCGTCGACCGCGTCGGACATGAACGCGATAATGCGACTGCGGAAGTGCGGCGGTCGTTCGACGGCAGCTACGGTCCGCTCTATCAGATCGCGTACTTGATCGGCGGGCTGCAATTCCATGCGCTGCATCACGATTTGGTAGATTCAGGCAAGATGACGAACCGCGCATTTAACGACTGGATCTACAAGGAGAATCGAATTCCGGTCGAGATGGTGCGGGCGATTTTGACGAACCAAAAACTCACCCGCGACTTCAAATCCAACTGGAAGTTCTACGGGCCATTATGATGCGATCTTTCTTTATCGGCGTAATCTGCGGATAATCTCTTTCTCTTCCGCCACCAAACAGTCAACGCACAGAGAACAAGCGCTGGCACGTAAATTCCCGCCTTCATTTTCAGAACCTGATTCGGCGCGTCGCCCAGCCAGGTCAGATACATCAGGAAGCTCGCGAGAGTTAAATATATGACCGCCGGGTCCGGTATTAAACACAAAAAAGGAACCAGCCACGCGAAGTACCAGGGAAAGTGTGGCGACACCAGGACCACAAAGACCGAACCGATTATTAAAGCGTTCACGATGTAGTTCTCGTTTCGTCTTGCGATCATCCAAACAGACAGAACTGCGCCAATCAAAACCGCAAAGATCACAAAAGCGGCCGTCGGCACGTGAAAGCCAAGCGGTAATCTGCGAGCCACAGTGAGCAGGAAAAAATCCTTCCCGCCTTCGATGCCTCTCTCCGGCGCATCACCAAACAGAAAGACGAGCGCCCGCGTCAGGCCAACTCCGAGATATGGTAAGTAGCCGACTATGATCGTGGTCAGAAAAACCAGCGGCATCTTCCAATTCCAGCGTTTATAGAAAGCCGGAAACATCACGAACGGAAACACTTTGGCGAGCGTTGCGCCCGCGAGAGTGAATCCCGTACCGATTTCTGAATTGCGACGCCGGGCCAGAAGCGTCAACGCGATGAACGCGATTGCGATTGAGTCCGCGTGCCCGCTGCCGGCAAACTCCCAGACAGTTAGCGGATGCCACGCGTAAAGCAAGATTCGCTGTCGCGGCAATCCAAATGAGGCCAGCAACTGCGCGAGCGCCCACACCGCCAGAGCCTCGAACAGAACCATCGTAGCTTTCATCCAGGTGACTGTTTCACTGATGCGCGTGGTCAAGAAGAAAATCGCTTCGGCTACTGGAGGATAGATGGTGCGGGCGTAGTCTTTGCGATTGATCCGCGGGTAAGTCTTATCGTCCCGCAGTTGCGCCAGTGCGGAATCCGCAGGAAGGTAGCGATAAGGATTGATACCCGCGGCCTGAACTCGTCCGTCCCAAACGTAGCGATATATATCGTCGGACAAGTATGGCGGCGAAAATAAAAGGCTGAGCCGAAACAGCGTGGCGAAGACGATAACGATTAGGAGAGTGGATCGCGCGGCGCGGGCCTTTATCACCAGCCAAGCCACAAGAACGTAAAGCGCGCACTGAACGAGAACGATTTTTAAGAACCAGCGAATGTCTATTCCCAGGTGCGCCCGCAAACTGATTCGATAAAGCACCAGCGCAGCGCACCCGGTGATGATAAGC
>QHXE01000334.1 GCA_003222835.1 Acidobacteriota bacterium
ATGGACGCGCGATTCAGAATTCACTAATCATTCAAGCGGGCTGCCTGGCTCAACAACTCGACCAACTCTTCGCGCGTCAGCGAGACTTTTCCCGCTCCGTTAGCCGACGAATACGAGGAAGAACGCGAAGCCGGACGATCGCCGCTTGGACATGCCAAGTTTGTATCGTGAAGATAGCCGCAGGCTTGACACCGCGCGCCCTCATCTAGATAGCCGGCGGCTTCACGTACATTGATTAACTTTTCGATGGCGTCAGGCGGTAAGTTCCGTGAGCCCCCCAGCGCGCGCGAAAGAATCGCAATCTTCGCGGTATGTTCAAGGGTTTCCAGTCGATCAAACGCTTGCCAAAGATCTGACCCGTAGGCGACTGCGCCGTGATTCGCCATCAACAGCGCGTTGTGATGCTTGACCAGCGGGCGCATTACGTTGGTCAACTCTTCAGTCGAAGGTGTGCCGTATTCGGCAAGCGGCACACAACCAAGGGTCAGAATGACTTCCGAGAGAATTGGTTGATCGATTGGTAATCCAGCGACGGCGAAGGCGGTCCCGTGCGGCGGATGAGCGTGACAGAATAGCGAGTTCGCTCGACGCGCGACGATCGTTCAAAGAGCGACCTTCAAGATCAGTGATGGCCAGCAAGTCTTCAGTAATTCGACCCTTGCAAGTCATCGTCGGCGTCGCCAGCACGCGACCGTCTTCGAGCAGCACACTAACGTTGCCGTCCGAGGAGACGACGTAGCTGCGCTCGTACATCAATTGGCAAATACGTACGAGATCGCGTCTGGCGGTTTGTTCGTCCATTTATGATCTACAATTGGCGACTTGTCCGCGTCTCGACGCGCTTACGGGCGGACCGGCTGCGTCGAGCGCTCATCACTTTCGTCGTTTGAGGTCGGGCCAGGAAGTACGATAAAGACTCAAGCGACGTCGTCAAATCCACGGTCTTAACTTTCACCCCAAGACGCGCTGTCAGCAATGCCGGCGCAAAGTTCAAAACAGCGTTCACCCCGGCGGCCATGACTTGATTCAGCACCCGCTGCGCGGCACGAGCGGGCACCGCAATAACCGCTACGTCGATGGCTTTTTCTCGCGTGACCTTTTCGATTTTCTTCACGTCCAGGATCGGTATGTGTGAAGGCCCGATGTGATCGCCGATCTTATCTCTGTCGTTATCGAACAGCGCCACCACGGTGAAGTTTGATTTCGAGAAGCCATGGTAGTTTGCCAACGCAGTTCCCAGCCGCCCCGCCCCCACGATACCGACGCGATGCGGTCGATCGAGCCCGAGAATTTTTGTCAGATGCTCGCGCAGGTCGTCCACGAAATAACCTATGCCGCGCACCCCGAACTCGCCGAAGTAGCCGAGATCCTTGCGAATCTGCGCGGAGTTGAGATTGAACTGCTCGGCAAGTTCCTGTGACGAAACGGTCTTAATTCCCGCCGACGCCAGCTCGTGCAAGCAGCGGAGATAAACGCTCAAGCGATTCGTGGTCAGTTCAGAGATCTTTTCTCGCTTCATGACTTTCGCTCGACGAGCAGAGTATAACGCTGACGGGGCTTTAAGCGGAAACTATACATTTGCGAGGAAGGCTCGGGTTCTATCATAATCAGGCGCCGTAAGATCGGTCGCAAAATGCGAGCAGGATGCTCGCGAACCGCCGACAGGGATTTCGGCGCTCCAGCTCATGATTGCACATCTTTCAGGGAATTTGCTTTCGAAGCAGGCGACTTCGGCGATCGTCGATGTCGGCGGCGTTGGTTACGAAGTCGCGATTCCACTTTCGACGTTTTATGAATTGGGCGAAGCGGGCGAGCCGGTGCGGCTTCGCATCTACACGCACGTACGTGAAGACGCGATTCAGCTTTATGGGTTCAAAACAATTCGGGAGCGCGAGCTCTTCCTGCAACTGATTTCAGTCAATGGCGTCGGACCGGGGCTGGCTATTAAGTTGTTATCAGGAATGAATGCGGATGAAATGATCGCGTCGATTCGGACAAACAATTTGGTGCGACTGGTCGCAATCCCCGGAGTGGGCAGAAAAACAGCGGAGAGATTAGTAGTCGATCTACGCGACAAAATCGCAGCGTTGTCTTCGCCGGCTTTGGAAGAGGAATTCGCTGCGAAAACCACAGGTGCAGGAGCCCCAACGTCAGAGGATTCGATGCGCAACGACGCGATTTCCGCGTTGGCGAATCTCGGCTATCAAAAAGGCGCTGCCGAAAAGGCCGTGAAGTCTGCAATCGATGAAGGCGGAGAACTCTCGGTCGAGGTAATCTTGAGACGAAGTTTGCGATCGCTGGCCAAAGCATAAGTAACGCGACCGCCGTTTAGACGGCGGACTTGTCAGCCAACTGGTGCGGGACAAGTCCCGCATCTAAACGACTACGAAACAAGCGAAGACTGTAACCAGGATTTGACCAACGGGTAACACGCCTTCACAATTCAATTTCAAGATGCCTAAAGCAACCAGAGCAGCAGAAGCCCTAAGCGCGACCGTGACCGAAGAAGATCGCCAATACGATCTTTCCCTGCGTCCCACGCGCCTCGCCGAGTACATCGGCCAAACCAAGGCCAAAGAGAATCTCCGCATTTACGTCAAAGCCGCGCTCAAGCGGCGAGAGGCGCTCGATCATGTTTTGTTGACTGGGCCGCCAGGTTTGGGAAAAACAACGCTGGCGCACATCGTCGCAAACGAGATGGGCGCGCAGTTACGCTCGACATCAGGGCCGGCCATTGAAAAGACCGGAGACATCGCGGCGCTGCTCACGAATCTCCAGGAAGGCGATGTGCTTTTTATCGATGAAATCCATCGGCTGTTGCCTGCCCTCGAAGAAAAACTCTATCCGGCGATGGAAGACTTCAGTCTCGATCTTCTTATTGGCCAGGGACCGGGCGCACGCTCGATCAAACTGGAGTTGCCGAAATTCACTTTGGTGGGCGCGACCACTCGGGCCGGATTGATCACGGCGCCTCTGCGCGGACGGTTTGGAATCAACTTTCATTTGGACTTTTATCCGCATGAAGACTTGGAAACGATTTGCAACCGCTCGGCGGGAATTCTCGGTGTTGAAATAGACGAAGGCGGCGCCCGCGAAATCGCGCGACGTGCCCGTGGCACGCCGCGCATCGTCAACCGTTTGCTGCGGCGCGTTCGCGATTATGCCGAGGTCGATTATGATGGCCGAATTACGCACGAGGTGGCGAACGATGCGCTGAATCGCATGGAAGTCGACACCTACGGCCTGGACGAAATGGACCGGAAACTGCTTTCGACGATTATCGATAAGTTCGAAGGGGGCCCGGTTGGGGTCGGCACTTTATCGGCTGCGATTCATGAAGAGAAAGATTCAATCGAAGAAATTATCGAGCCATACCTGATTCAAATAGGCTTTCTCAATCGCACACCGCGCGGACGCATGGCCACCCAACTCGCGTATCAACACTTCGGAATTAGAGCAGGACAGCAAAGGCCGAGCCTGTTTGACGCAGTGTGATTTGGTCTTTGGTCTTTGGTCTTTGGTCTTTGGTCTTTGAGAAGAATGCTAGAGCCCAAGACTTAATAGTCAAAGACCTAAGACCAAAGATCAAAGACCTTCTTCTTATGCCGCGACGCTTTTCACGTCAATCTTTCGGAGTTCGCAACCGCTCGCCGTGGCGGCGGATGCTCGCAGACGCGGTGCATCAGTTTCACGAAAACGATCTGTTTTCATCGGCGGCTGCGATGAGCTATTTCGGATTGATGACGCTGTTTCCCGCACTCCTCTTGCTGCTGGCGCTCAGTAATCGTATTGCCGCCGGCACGCAAATGATTCAGCATATCGTGCAAGTTTATCCCGGCTCGAGCAAGTTCCTCCACGAAACCATTCGATCGCTCTCAGGAATCAGCAAGACCGTGGTCATAAGCTGCGCTCTGGTTGTGTTGTGGGCCGGATCATGGGTCTTTGCGATCGCGGAGCGAGCACTGAATCGCATTTGGGGTACAACTCATCGAACGTTTCTTCATGGTCGCGTGATAACTCTGGGAATGATCGGAATTGTCGGGTTGTTGCTCTCGGTTTCCGTGCTGCTCACTTCAGTACTGCTGGCGTTGCAGGAGATTGCCGGCAATCTCTCGCCCAGGCAACTGGAGAATTACCGACTGCTCGCGTCGGTAGGCAGTCTGTTTTGGGAGATCGTGTTCGCACTGGCTAGCCTGCTTTTGACCTTCACTCTTTTTGCGGTCGTTTACAAGTTCCTGCCGAATGCTCACGTGAGCGTCCGCGACACCATCCCGGGCGCTGTAATCGGTGGCCTGCTTTGGGAAGCGGCGAAATATATTTTCGCGTGGAGCTTAAATTATCTTGATTACGATCAGATTTACGGCCCAGTGGGCGCGGTCGTGACCGTGCTGATCTGGGGATACGTATCCAGCCTCGTTCTCCTCTTCGGGGCTCAGTTGAGCAGCGTCTTCCATCGAGAGCATATGGAACATCCCATCGCGGCGCCGCACGTTAATGTTCCCTCGGCTTCGTTTTCCTGATTTCCGGCAGTTTAAAAGCCCGCATGCATATCTCGGACTTTGACTACGAACTCCCGGAAGAGTTAATCGCGCAACAGCCGTTGGCTGAGCGGGACGCTTCGCGCCTGCTCGTGTTGGATCGTTCCACACGGAGTTGGGTGGACACGAACTTCGTTTCGATTCTGGAATATCTGCGACCTCATGACGTGCTCGTCCTCAATGATACTCGAGTTTTCCCGGCGCGATTGAAGGGCAAACGCGTGCCCTCCGGTGGCGCCGTTGAACTATTGCTGCTGCGCGAAATCGAACCTTACTTGTGGGAATGTCTGACTCGGCCGGCGCGCCGCCTCGCGACAGGCGCTCGCGTTGTGCTTGGCGACGCTAATCTTTACGGAGAGGTGATGGAATCGCGCGACAACGGTTTGCGCCTGGTCAGGTTCGAATCTAAAGAACCCTTGGACCGTATCATCGATAGAGTCGGCCGCACACCTCTGCCTCCATACATCAAGCGTGCTGTAGATTCCGTCGAAGATCGCGAGCGGTATCAGACTGTTTATGCCCGCAGCCGAGGCGCGATCGCGGCGCCCACGGCCGGCCTCCATTTCACTGCTCGCCTATTGCAAACCATTCAAGATCGAGGAGTTCGCGTAGCAAGAATCACCTTGCACGTTGGTTACGGCACGTTTGAGCCCGTCCGCGTAAGTGACGTGAAGCGGCATCGCGTCGCGCCCGAGCCGTTCTCGATTTCTGAAGAAGCGGCGCAAAACATTAATCAGGCGCGTAACGACGGAGGGCGTATCGTCGCGGTGGGCACGACCACGACGCGCGCACTCGAGTCCTCTGTCGCGTCAGATGGAAGAGCCCTCCCGCAGTCGGCCCTGGCGGACCTCACGATTATTCCTGGGCATACCTTTCGTGCTGTCGATGCGATGTTAACGAACTTTCATCTGCCGCACTCGTCTTTGTTGCTGCTGGTAAGCGCCTTCGCTGGTCGGGAGCTGACGCTCAACGCTTATCGCCACGCAGTCATGGAGCGTTATCGCTTTTACAGCTATGGTGACTGCATGCTGATACTGTGATTTTCCGGCGGCCCATACTTGTAAACCGTCGGTGGTAACAGGCTATAATCTCCGCCACGCTCTTTCGGTTTGCGGCTGAACTAGCAATCAGGGTATGGCAGTTCTCAAAAAGTTTCGCCCGCGATGGTGGCTGAGCAATCGTCAAGCGCCAGCGCAACCTATCCACCCGAACATCGCGCTGGTGCCACCTATTAATGCGCGTTACGATCTCCGACCGCTCACAGTCGCACAACTCGACGAATGTTGGCATCTCGATCAGAGATGCTTCGTGGATGGTGAAGCATACAGCCGCGACACCTTCGAATATCTTCTGACCGCGCCTGAATCGATTTCATATCGAGTCGTCAGTCAGAACAGCGCGATGGCCGGTTTTGTGATTGGCCTGCTGGAACCAGATCATACGGGGCACATAACGACAGTCGGAATTGCGCCGGAACATCGGCGACGGCGACTGGCAAGCTGTCTGATAGAAAGAGTCGAGGACGCTTTCCGGCGCCGCGACGTGCGCCTGGCGCGGCTGGAGGTGCGCTCTACCAACCTCTCCGCCCAGAAGCTCTATCAGAGCCTTGGCTACTCGGTCACGCAACGTCTTCCGAAATATTATTCAAATGGCGGCGACGGGCTGCTGATGGTCAAAGCAATTTGATTAGAAACCTGCGCGATGTTGACTAACTTTTGCGCAATTCGGTTAGTACTTGCTTTGCGATTGCCTTGAGCGTGTCAAAGACTCCCTGTCCGCTTGAAGCGATCGCTTCAATGACGGGTTCTCCTTTTCGCTGGAGCTCAACTGTAAGGTCGCGCGTGGGTATCACGTTGGGCAGATCTCGCTTGTTAAGTTGAAGCACGTAAGGTACCTTCAACAGGTCATAGCCAAATGAGCGCAGGTTCTCTTCGAGGTTGTAAAGAGACTCGAGGTTCGCATCCATTCGTTCCTCTTGCGAATCCGCCACGAAAACCACGCCGTCAACGCCTTTCAGAATCAGCTTGCGCGAGGCCTCATAGAATACCTGGCCAGGTACGGTATAGAGATGAAAGCGCGTCTTGAAGCCGCGAACTGTTCCCAACTCGAGCGGCATGAAATCAAAGAACAGAGTGCGATCGCTCTCAGTCGCCAGACTGATCAGTTTTCCCTTCGCTTGGGTAGCTGTTGAGTCATAGATGTATTGCAGGTTCGTCGTCTTGCCGCAGAGGCCCGGACCGTAGTAGACGATCTTGCAGTTGATCTCTCGCGATGCGTAGTTAATAAACGTCATAGGGGCTTACCTGAAGCTGGAGCGGGATGCTCCGTTCACGTTTGGGAAAAAAGACTGTCAATTTCCTCGTCAGTGATCTCGTCGAATGGGAGCGCGTCGGCCCCGCTTGAAAACTCGGATTCGCGTTCAATTTCGGCAAACGCAGCCGCTAACTCCTGAGATATCTGTTTTGAGCGGAGCTTGACCAAACCCAAACTCGATCTATCGTCAAAAACAACCACCAGAAGTATGCGGCCAATAACGCTTATGTGGATACTCTCGCGTTCGCCTTCATGCGAGAGGGTTGGAAATTCTCTTTCGCCGATTAGCTTGGCCATGCCTCCCGTCGCCGCAACATTTCCCGCCACGAGCGATGCGAGACTGGTCGTATCCAACTCTCCTAACTCTCCATGAACCGCAATCTGTTGGCCGTCCTTGTCGACCAGGACAACCAGCCGCGCTGATGCGTCCAAGCGAAGGCGAGCCATCACCGCCTTAATCTGGTGATAGCGCTGTTCGCGCATCAGGATGGTACTATTCGCCACTTAGGAATTTCGACGAGCTTCGCCTGCAGGAAGCGAGGAGGCAGGTTTAATAATTTTGTTACGCGCTTTGAGTTGTTGGAAGCCTATAGCGTCTCATTCTCCATAGTTCCAACTCCAACAACAGAGTTTCGGCGAGCCAAAATAGCGGCCGACACCGAACCTTCCGAGTCACATTAACATGTCGCCTGACCACGCATCAAGTGTTTTCCATTGCTTGTCGATGCTCATAATCGTTCAACGTAGGCCCAATATATAGCCGCAAACCCTATTCTTTCGTTGAATTACGGCAAGAGCTATGCTAAGCTTCGCCGATAATTCTATGGCGATTTTGGTGACTGATCGTCTTTGAAACCCCGGGGGCGTTGCGCATGAGCAGTCCTACCACCAAGAGCGTGAAGAAACTGGCATCACGCTCTAACTCGCGTCAGTCGACGACATCATCGGCCCGCAAGCGTGTTGCGCCGAGTAAGTCAAGCCGACTCAAGCCAGCCACCAAACGTTCACTTGCGGGAAAGGCACCCGCCCGGAAAGCTACGAAGAGTCGAACTCCGAAGGCAAAGAATAGTCCTCGCCCAACTTCGTTGAAGAACCGCGGTGCCGGAGCTAAAGGTAAGAAGGCCGCGAACCGACGCCCCGTGTCAAAAACGACGAAGCCGAAGAAGTCTTCGGCGCATATTTCGCCGCGGCCAGTGCCTGATGTTCCGCACCCCCTGCCAACACACGATGAGGCGGCGGCTTTGAAAGCTTTCGAATCGGCGCATAGGGAGTTTACCCGCGGCCACTTTTCTGAAGCGCGACTCAAATTTCGCGCGCTCCTGGACAAATACGCTAACGTTTCTGAGGTGGCCGCGCGCGCGCGCACTTACCTGGCCGTCGCAGAGGCTCGCCTGCGAGGTGACCTAGCGCTGCCGCGCGACGCCGACTCCCTTTACGATCGAGGCGTGATTGAATTGAATCGGGGGGAATATGTTGCGGCGCAGGAACTCTTCGAGCGTGCCCTAAGGCGAGAGCCGGAGGCTGCGCATATTCATTACGGTTTGGCGGCTACGAGAGCACGCCTGGGCGCAATCGATACAGCGCTGGAATCACTGCGCCGAGCCCTCGATCTTCAACCCAAGCTGAGGATTCGCGCTCAACGGGATCAGGATCTGAATCCGCTGCGGAGCGATCCGGAATTCGATCTATTGGTATTTGCCGGACGCGAGTAGAGCAGCGCTCCACCTTCCATCATCAGCCGGCGTCTGTCCTTCTTAACTGTTTTGAAACACCCACGCCTTCGGGTATCATTCGCCGTTAGCCATTTGTCGTAGAAGCCTCGGAGCAAATTAATTGCAGAGTTCGAACGGGAATCACAGCCTGAAGCTGGTCGCTATCGGTGGGGGTACCGGTCTCTCGACTCTGCTGTCAGGACTAAAGCATTTCGTCGCAGCGCCAGAAAACCAGGCATCGCTCGAATCCTTGTCGGCGATCGTAACCGTCTCAGACGATGGTGGCAGTTCCGGCCGCCTTCGCGAAGAGTTGCAGATGCTGCCTCCGGGCGATATTCGAAACTGCATGATCGCGTTATCCGAGGATTCAAACCTTCTCTCGCGATTGTTTCGCTATCGCTTTCGAGGGTCCGGCGACTTGGGAGGTCATAGCTTCGGAAATCTTTTTCTCGCAGCCCTCGCCGACGTTACCGGCGATTTTGTCGAAGCCGTGCGTTTGTCTTCAGAAGTTCTCGCCAGCAAAGGCCACATTTATCCCGCGACAGTCAGTGACGTACGATTGGTTGCCGAGTTGGATGACGGACGCCGAGTTCACGGCGAGACTCAGATCACCGCGGCTCGATCGGCAATACGCAGTCTCTGGCTTGAACCCCAGCATTGCCTGCCTTTGCCGGCGGCTATGGCCGCGATTCACTCCGCCGATGTAATCACGGTTGGACCGGGCTCGCTATTCACGAGCATTGTTCCGAATTTGCTCGTAGCTCAGGTTGCGGATGCCATTGGCGAGGCCCGCGCAATAAAGATCTTCGTAAGCAATTTGATGACACAACCAGGAGAAACCGACGGTTACGACTTGGGCCGGCACCTTGAAACTGTGAGGGACTACGCGCCGCAAATTCACTTTGATTACGTTGTAATCAATGATCGGAACATCAGCAAAAACCAGGCCGAGCTGTACCGCGCAGATGGCGCCGATCAAGTCTGCGTCGAAGATCACATCGCTGACCTTCTGCTCGCTCGCGGAACCGAAGTGGTGCGCGCCGACTTGCTGGACGAAGGCGAGATGGTTCGCCACAATTCCGAACGCCTGGCTCAGGTGGTAATCGAATGTGCCGCGAAAGTGCGAACTCAACCCGCATTGGCGCTTCAATCCTAGTCATTGACCGCCCCTGTGAAGGCTTTCCTCAATGGAACACCACTATCACTCTGAAAAACCTTTGGACGTAGTAATACTTGCCGCGGGCCTCGGCACGCGTATGAAATCTCGCCAGGCAAAAGTCCTGCACAAGCTTGGCGGCCGGCCTCTTATCGCGCACGTTTGTCGAACTGCCGCAAACTTAAACCCACATAAGGTTTACGTCGTCATTGGTAATCAGGCCGAGGAGGTTCAGAAGGCTGCAGCAGAGGCGTTAAGCAATGATGAAGCCGTTTTCGTTAAGCAATCGGAACAGCGCGGCACCGGTGATGCAGTAATGTCGGCGCGCGGTCACTTGCACGATGCGACTTCGATGGTGTTGATTCTTTCGGGCGACGTGCCTTTGGTCCGAGTTGAGACGCTGGAAGCGCTGATGTCAAAACACGAGACTGAAAAAGCGTCTTGCACGATTCTTTCCGTCCGCCTCGAGAATCCAACTGGCTATGGGCGGATCGTGCGCGATGAGGACGGTAGCTTTGTGAAAATCATCGAGCAAAAGGATGCTACTGACGAGCAAAGACAGATTAGGGAAGTGAACGCTGGAATTTATTGCTTCGAAGCCCAACAACTCTTCGCGGCGCTCGATCGGGTGCAGCCTGCAAATAGTCAGGGGGAATATTACTTGACCGACGTCGCTGAAATACTGCGTACTGAGAAACAAGAAGTTGCTGTCTACCATCATCACGACGCGCGCGAGGTATTGGGTGTCAATACCCGCGCCGAACTGGCCGAATTCGAGAATCTGTTACGGCGCGGCACAATCCGACGCCTGATGCTTGATGAAGGTGTAACTTTCATCGATCCTTCCCACTCATACGTGAGCGGCGAAGCGCAAGTTGGTCGCGATTGCGTGATTCATCCCAACGTGCACATCGAAGGCAAGTCTATAATCGGTGAAGCCTGCGAGATTCATCAGGGCTCACGCATTTCCAATTCGCGCCTTGGCAATCGCGTCACCGTTAAAGACCACTGCGTCATCTTTGATTCCGAGATTGCCGATGATTGCGCCGTCGGACCTTTCGCCCACCTACGAATGAACGCGCAGATGGAAGAGCGCGCGGTCATAGGCAACTTTGTTGAGGTCAAAAAGTCGCGCATCGGACGCGGAACAAAGTCGATGCATTTAACTTATCTTGGCGACGCAACTATTGGCGAAGAGACAAACATCGGCGCAGGAACAGTCACGTGCAATTACGATGGGAAGCAAAAGCATCAGACCGTAATCGAAGACCACGTGAAGATCGGTTCGGACACCATGCTGGTCGCGCCAGTGCGCGTTGGCCGCGGCGCGGTGACGGGCGCCGGCTCAGTAGTCACCGAAGACGTGCCGCCCAACACCTTGGTCGCCGGCGTACCGGCAAAGGTCAAAAAGAAACTGACCGAGTTATGATCATGGCAAGAACAGCCGAGCGTTTTGGACGCGTCTCCTGCCGACTGCTTCCTGCTTACTGCCTACTGATTCTATGTGTGGAATAGTCGGATACGTCGGAAACAAACAGGTCGTGCCCTTGATCATCGAGGGTCTGCGTAAGCTTGAATATCGCGGCTATGATTCCGCCGGCATTGCCGCTGTTGACGAGAATCGCAAGCTGCAAATTCGCAGGGCCGAAGGCAAGCTCCGCAATCTCGAAGACGTCTTACGAAAAGATCCTATCGATGGCTCTTACGGCGTTGGCCACACGCGTTGGGCCACTCACGGCCGTCCTACCGAAGAAAATGCCCACCCTCATCGCGATTGCACTGGCAGGGTGGTCGTCGTCCATAACGGCATCATCGAAAACTATCTGGAACTGAAGAACGACCTGCGGAAGAAAGATCATCGATTCGTCACTGAAACCGATACTGAAATTATCGCTCATCTGATCGAAGAGCATCTAAAAGACGGCGACAATTTTGAAAGCGCAGTACGCAAGATGGTTCGCGAACTGCGCGGTATCTTCGCACTATCGATGTTGTCGGCTGATGAGCCTGACACGATCATTTCCGCCAGACAGGGCCCGCCCGTGGTGATCGGCGTTGGCGAGGGCGAATATTTTGTCGCGTCCGACATTCCGGCAATCCTCGAACACACGCGCGATGTTTTCTTTCTCGGCGATGGCGAGATAGCCGTCATGACTAAAGACTCAGTGCGCGTCACTGACTTCTCCGGCAATCAGATTGAACCTGAAAAACAACGCATCACCTGGGACCCCATTCAGGCGGAAAAGGGCGGCTTCAAGCACTTCATGCTCAAGGAGATTTACGAGCAGCCGCGCGCCGTGCGCGAAACCGTCGAAGGCCGCATCTCGCTCGACACCGGCCGTGTCTTTCTCGATGAAATGAAGAACCTTTCCGAGGAAGATTTCAAGCGCTTCAACTCGATCAAAATCGCTGCTTGCGGCACGTCTTTGCACGCGGGCCTGGCCGGGAAGTACATGATCGAAGAGCTGGCGCGCGTCAATGTCGAAGTCGATTACGCGTCCGAGTTTCGTTATCGCGACCCGGTGCTCGACGAAAAGACTCTGCTGCTGGTCATCTCACAATCAGGCGAAACTGCCGACACGATTGCCGCTCTGCGTGAAGTTAAAGAGCGCGGTGTGAAGGTGCTCTCGATCTGCAATGTCCGGGGTTCGATGATTACCCGCGAAGCCGACGGAACAATCCTCACTCACGCCGGCCCGGAAATTGGCGTCGCTTCGACCAAGGCCTTCACTTCTCAGATGATCGCGCTTTACCTTCTTGGTTTGTGTCTAGGCCAGATACGCGGAACGCTTTCCGATGATGAAAGCAAAGCCCACGCCCAGCAACTCGCGGAGCTGCCGGTAAAGATGGAGCAAATGCTGAACGATTCGAATGCGGTCGAGGAATTGTCGCGGGAATTCTTCCGCGCGACTGATTTTCTTTATCTTGGCCGCGGCATCAACTTCCCAATTGCCCTGGAAGGAGCGCTGAAACTAAAAGAGATTTCCTACATTCACGCGGAAGGCTACCCCGCGGGCGAAATGAAACATGGTCCAAATGCGCTCATCGACGAACGCCTGCCCGTGATGTTCATCAACACACGCGAAAAAGGCAATCGAGCTTCAGAGCTTCGCTACGAGAAGACTCATTCGAACATCGTGGAAGTAAAAGCCCGCGAAGGCATCGTGATTTCCGTCTTGACCAAAGGCGATTCGATGTCATCAGTTGTCTCGGATCACGTCATCGAAATCCCCGCCTCGAGCGATCTGCTCTCGCCGCTGCTTTCAATTATTCCGTTGCAGCTTCTCGCCTATCACATTGCGGTGCGAAGAGGTTGCGACGTGGATCAGCCCAGGAATCTGGCGAAGTCTGTGACGGTGGAATGAACGAATGACGGATTACCACATCAATATGTTTTTCAGCGAAGAAGACGAAGGCTATATCGCGGACATTCCCGATCTGCCAATGTGCTCAGCATTTGGTCATACTGCCGCCGAGGCAGTGGCGGAGGTCGAGACGGCGAAACAACTCTGGTTCGCTGCGGCCCGATTCGAAGGCAAGCCAATTCCGGAACCAAACTACCGACCGGCTAATTATAAGCTGGGTTGGTAATCGATTAAGGCCTTCTGGACACGCTGTTCGCGCTCTAATCAATGAACGTTTCTGAATTCGTTTCTAAGTGGCGCAAAGTCGAGTTGACAGAGCGCTCACATAACGCGCCCACGGCCCATCAACCGAGCCGGGAAATTCAGAATCTCTGTCAGACGATGAAATCCTTGCGCGTCTGCTCGCGCTGAATCAACAGCGCCGTGCTGCTGGCGAACTTTCAGACGTTTCGAGATCGCAAAACCATTGACAGTAATGCTCAACTCTGATATTTAGCGCCTGTCAAAAGCGGTTTTGGGCCTCCCGATCCTCAAAGATCCCTAGACCCGAAACCGAAAAAGCAGACAGGTAAATAGCAGGCAGCATGCGGAAAAACTCTCTCTCTGTGTAACATTTGTTATTGGACATTTGACATCCTAAACACAGAGCAGAGACTGATACTAAAGGAGGATTGCAGCGATGAAGACACTTTTTCGGATAATACTTCTAGTGACTGTCGTATTTTGTTTTCTTCCACCTGAGTTCGCCAAGACTAAGCGCAAGTCAAAGCCAATTTCTTGTTCGCAAGGGACGGCGTACCGAGGCTGTCCGGCTTGCGGAACGGCAAAGGACGCAAAACACATCACCCTT
>QHXE01000350.1 GCA_003222835.1 Acidobacteriota bacterium
CAAGCTTTAAACAATTCGCCCATTTCTTTGTCTGACCTCCGACACCCGACCTCTAATCTCTGCCGTTGCGTGGGAGAGTAGGAAGCCGTCGGGATTATTATACGAAGACCGCTCAAGGCTCTCTTGAATGGGCTTTTTCGTTGACCAGTGACTCTCAGCAATTTATCATCAGGTTATGAAGCCGCAAGTAATCATCGAAGAGCAGAAGATGACGCCCGAAATGGCTCGCGTCTTTGAGCAGGGCCGGCGCAACCTCTTCTGGTTCAGCGAAAACGCCGAGCGGCTTGGAGTGTACAAGCATCATCGCGGACGTTACGTGGCCGCTGCCGGCGGAGAGTTATTCGTCGCAGATACTCCCGAAGAAGTCGAGCGCCTCGCCCACGAAAAATTTCCAGACGAAATGCCTCACGTGCGCTACATCCCGCGCGAGAAGCGCTACCGCATCTATGCGAGTTAACGGCTCGTGGCTTTACGGCGAAGATGGCGTAATCCGGCCCATAGTTCCAGGAGCTGTTCGTCTTGCCAACGGTGAGTGGCTGGAGTTTCTTTCCTGCTGGACGCCGGCGCGGATCGCACGGTCTTTAGCGCCCGTTTTCTTCATCGCCTGCGAAACCTGTCAACCGATTCAGCACAGATACTTCTCGCCGGTGTCGGTGGCCGCGCTGACTCGATCACTATCGAAACGGCAATCGGTTTCGTCAGAGACGACGGAGAATTCGTAACTGTCCGCGGTACGTTTGGCCTGTTCACCAAAGGCGAGAGTGCCGATTTATCTATTCTCGGTCGCGACGTGACCAACAACTTCAGCGTGATCTACGATTATCCCGGACAAACCATTGCCTTGCTTGCGCCGCCACATTCCTACGAGATCAACGGTTAGGACTCTGTTAAGCCAAGGCCGCACCAGTAACCCGCCAAAATCCGCAGTCCGCAATCCGAGATCCGAAATGGTAAGGGGCGATCGCATTGCGCGGGCAACTTCGGGGAGAGTAGAAAGCGGTTGGCTATTCGGCTTTCAATTAGCCTGTGCTGCGGCTTCGGCGACCGGCGCTTCAATAGACAATCGGGCAGAACGACTTCAAGCTCGAATCATCTTCGAGCGGGCTTTTCTTATCGCTACCGATTTGGATTTGGGTTTAGACACGTGTGTCTGGTCGATCTCATCCGTGGCTGCGAGATTCAAGAGCGCGGCTTGCTTGAGCTTTGGATTTTCAACCCAGTCCTTCGCTGAGACGAACGAGACGTTATCGTACACCAGCACGATTGTTCCCAACTTCAGTAGCTTGCTAACTTCACGAGCCGCGAACATTGGTATCCGAATACAACCATGACTTGCTGGTTCGAGGGGGACGCTTCGGCTTCCGTGAATTGCCACGCCGCCGCTGATGTCGTTGGGGTAATAAACTGATCCCAGCGGACCCGTTTCCCAACCAACACCTTTGCGATAGACAATGAATCTTCCGCGTGGCGTGTAGGCTATGCTCGTCTGACCTTGGTCCACAAATGGCTGGCCGGTACCCGTCGAGACAGGAAGAACTCGAACGCCACTTTCGTGGTTGACCAGCAGCAGTACCTGACGATCCAAGTCAACCTCAACATGCTCGTACCCCAGTTCTCTGGCTTTGGGACCGGCGCTGGTGCGAATTGCCTCGACCTCATCGATCGTAAGCCGGCCGGTGATAGCGCGGCCCTCCCATTTCTGGAAGGCGACAAGTGCCGCTCGCGTCGCGGGATCGAGCACTCCGTCGACCGCGCCTGTCCAGTAACCCATGTCGGAAAGTCGGCGTTCGGCTTTTCTGATTAGTTCCCGAGTCAGAGATGCTTGCTGGCCGCCGGTCCGCTGGGCTACCGCAAGTGACGGCACTAGAATCAGAAGCGACCAAATTGTGAGAAGAAACTTCATTTTGCGCCTTCATCTAAACCGATAACATCGTCGAGTTTCACTTCGAATGGCATAGTTGGGCCCTCTTACACCAGCGACGATGAGAGTTTGAAACCGGTGTCACTCTCAAGCTACTCTCACGATATACTCCGTCGGCATAGAGCGGCGTTCGCGGGCGCGCTTGGCTGGCGTTATAAGTTCACGCACAGTCGCAATCAGTTCGTCGGTAGTTTCCCGCGTGAAAGAGGCTTCGCCGTCCTGCGGGCAGACCCAGGCATAGATATTCGGTACTCGAATCGAAACGCCATCTTCATCGTACTCGAACGTAGTCGGAGCCCACTGCTTCGACACTTGATGCTCACCACACATTGGGACGGGTTGGTTATTCATGATCAATTACTTCTTTGTCTTGCGTCGCCGAAATGGCGGCTTGTCCCATTCTTCTTCATCAGGGATGTACGCAGTTACAAACTCAACGTAGATTGGATCGGCGTATTCACATACAACGTGCAAGTAAATCTCAACGTTGGCGGATAACGTCGTCCTCCCACATAATAGCGCTCTTTTGGCCTCTGGGTAATCTTCAATGACCCTCGCGTTCAGAACCGCTTCGACCATGTGGCGGCGCTCGAAGCCTTCTTTCAAGGCGTGAACTACCGCGTGACTTTTGACGAGATAATGCCCTTCGCGAACGCGTTGGCTAATCGTCTCAAGGATCTCTGAGTCCATTCCATCTTCGACCTCACGCTATCGCGCGCAACTTAGTGACTTCACGCCTCGGCGAGTGTTGCTTCGGCGGTAAGCTCTGGGGTTTTGCGACCACCGATCCATCTGCGTACGGAATCGATCAAGATAATCACGGCGGCGGTCATGATTAGGGCGGTAAGCGAAGTGTCGATGTAGCCCTGGAGGGCAGTTTCAGACTTTTGGGTAAGCGGCCAGAAGATGTCGCGAATCGATTGGTAACCGGCGACCAGCGTGGTTGAGCCGACGAAGCTCAACGGAATAATCGTGACCCAACTATATTTGGCGTTGCCGGCGTTGATGACGATCGTGGAGGCGACGCAAAGCGCCACGGCGGCGAGGAGTTGGTTCGCAATGCCGAACATCGGCCAGATCGTCGATATCGATCCAGACCAAATGAATGCCGCCCACGCCGTAACGACGAGTGCCGTCGTGACGACGGCGCCGGGATGCCAGTTTGGCTCGCCAAGCTTTCGATAGAAGCGCCCACCAAACTCGCCGAGCAGAAATCGAGCGACCCGCGTGCCGGTATCGATCGTCGTCAGAATGAACAGCGCCTCGAACATGATCGCAAAGTGGTACCAATACTTCATCAGGCCGCGGAAACCGGGAATGCCGTCAAAGATCTTCGCAATACCCAATGCGAGCGTCACGGCGCCGCCGGTGCGTCCGCGCAAATTCTTCTCGCCTGATTCCTGTTGCAGCCGATCGAGTTCCTGGGGCTGAAGATTGAAGCCGTGCGCGGTTTGGTCGTCAACCATGCGGACGTATTTTGCTTTCTGTGCGTCGCTACCTTGCTGAGTATTGATCGCAAAGTAGTCGCCCGGAAAAAGCGAAGTCGCGGCAATCAGTGCTACCACACCAACGACGCCTTCCATCAGCATGCCGCCGTAGCCGATCATCCGCGCGTCTGTTTCTTTCTTGATCATTTTTGGCGTGGTGCCGGAAGAGATCAACGAATGGAATCCGCTAATCGCGCCGCAGGCAATGGTGATGAAAACGAACGGATAGACCTTGCCCGGGATGACCGGACCACCGCCCGAGGTGAACGGTGTGAGGGCGGGCATCTGCAAATTCGGGTGGACCAAAATCACGCCAATTATCAGCAGGGCGACCGTGCCAATCTTGAGGTATGAAGACAGGTAATCGCGCGGGCAAAGCAGCATCCAAACCGGCAGCACAGAGGCGATGAATCCATCGATGATACTCGCTTCGACGATGCGCCCTTTGCGAAATCGATACATGTAGAGTCCCATGAGCAGCGCCAAAGGGATCGTGAAGCCAACTGTGAAAGTTCCCCAGGGCGATTCAGCCAGCGCATTGACGACCACCAGGCCGAGGCCCGCCAGCGCAATCACGACAATGAACAAGATCGCAACCCCTGCGACAAAACCGGAAATGGGACTAATCTCCGTCAGAGCAATCTCCGCGAGCGATTTTCCTTTGCGCCGAATGCTGGCGCCGAGAATCATGAAGTCATGCACCGCGCCGCCCAGACAAACACCGATCACCAGCCACAAAAGTCCCGGCAGAAATCCAAATTGCGCTGCGAGGACTGGCCCAATCAAAGGCCCGGCGCCAGAGATCGCCGCGAAGTGATGGCCAAACAAGACCCACTTGTTGGTTGGATAATAGTTGTGGCCGTCGTACATCGTGTCTGACGGTACGGGCCGCGAGTCATCAAGGGCCAGGACCTTGGCCGCGATGAAGGCGGAATAATAGCGGTAGGCGATCGCCATCAGACACAGCGCGCCGACGATGATAGGTAGGGCGTTCATTCAGCGGTTATCATA
>QHXE01000351.1 GCA_003222835.1 Acidobacteriota bacterium
TTCTATGAAGAGGTGGTCCTGCTCGATCAGCCTTTCATCAAAGACCCGGCGAAAACGGTTGGCGAGTTGGTGACTGAGAAAATCGCCAAGACTGGAGAAACGGTCACAATTCGTCGCTTTGCGCGCTACAAGATGGGCGAGGGCCTCGAAAAACGCGCCGATGATTTCGGCGACGAGGTCGCGAAGCTCGCGGGAGCTTAGTCAAACCTACGCGCCTCTTGGAGTCTTAACCTCTCTGCGTCTTTGAAAATGTGATCACGCAAAGGCGCGTTGGCCGCAAGTAATCAGACCGAAAATTCACCAGATGAGTAATGAGATCCAAAAGCACCCAGCCTATCGTCGCGTCCTACTCAAAATCTCAGGTGAAGCGCTGGTGGGCGAGCAAACCTTCGGCATCGACGTAAAAGTCGCTCACTCTGTAGCCGAAGAAATCAAGCAAGTCCACAATCTCGGAGTGGAACTCGCAGTGGTCGTCGGTGGTGGCAACATTTTTCGCGGCCTCTCGAAAAGCGCCGGCAGCATGGACCGTTCTGCAGCGGACTATATCGGCATGCTGGCGACGGTGATGAACGCCGTGGTCTTGCAGGACGCTCTGGAGCGAACGGGGATTCAGACGCGTGTGCTCTCGGCGATCGACATCCCCGAAATGGCTGAGCCGTTCATTCGTCGCCGCGCCATTCGCCATCTTGAAAAAGGACGCATCATAATTTTCGCCGCCGGCACCGGCAATCCGTTTTTTTCAACTGATTCCGCGGCCGCGCTGCGCGCCCTCGAAATCAAGGCCGAAGTAATCCTGAAAGCGACCAAAGTTGACGGGGTCTATTCTGCCGATCCGATGAAAGATCCCACGGCCACGCGGTTCGACTGCATAACCTATCTAGAAGTACTGGAGAAACAACTGAAGGTGATGGATGCGTCGGCGATCTCTCTGTGCATGGACAATAACTTGCCAATCGTGGTTTTCAACATGCGCAAGCCCGGCAACATCGCGCGCGTAGTCACTACTGATGCGATCGGAACACGGGTTTGTTTGGAAAAGTAGCCGGGCGCCATTCTGGATCGATTTGATACTTGAAGCATTCGGCGTTTTAATAAGGGCTCGATGGCATCATTTCAAAAAGAAATCGAGGTCATTACGATTGACGGATTGCGCTCCCGAAAACTAAGAGCCTGGGTGGATACCGGAGCCGCATACACCTGGATTCCACAGTCAGTTCTGGAAGACATGGGAATTGCCCCGAGCTTCCGCCGACGGTTTCGCTTGGCGAGTGGTGCTGAAATCGAACGCGACTGCGCCCAGGCGACTGTATCGGTCGATGGATCACGAAGCATCATTACGATCTGTGTTTCTGGCGATGAGGGCAGCGAGCCGCTGTTGGGCGCGATCACGCTGGAAGAGATGGGACTTGGTGTTGACCCTCTTAATCAGCGACTGATCCCGGTGACACTTCTCCTGGCTCCCTTTCAATAAGCCGTTTCAAGATATCGGAAACAAACGCGAATGACTGAAAAGGACGTCATCAAAGAAACCAAACCACGCATGGAAGCGGCAATTGAAGACGTGCGGCGCAAGCTGGCCACGGTGCGCACGGGTCGCGCTTCCGTAAGTCTGCTCGATACTGTGATAGTCGATTACTACGGGACCGCGACACCGCTAAACCAAATGGCTTCGGTCCATGCGCCTGAGCCGCAGATGCTCACCGTGCAACCGTGGGATCCGACGCAGTTGGGCAACGTGGAAAAGGCAATTCGCGCCGCGGACCTTGGGTTGAATCCGTCGAATGATGGCAAGCTCGTTCGCATTCCCATTCCACCGCTCACCGAAGAACGACGGAAGCAGCTCGCGAGACAAGTCCACGATATCGCGGAGGAACATCGCACCGCGATTCGCAACATACGCCGGGACGAGAATGACAAACTGAAGAAGATGCTCAAGGACAAAACGATTTCTGAAGATGCCGAGCGCGCTGGACTTGAGGACATTCAAAAACTCACGGACACTTACATCTCAAAGATCGACGAGTTGTCGAAATCGAAAGAGCACGAACTCATGAACGTTTAAGGTGCGATAAGCTTCAGCTTGTCGTGCTCGCGAAACCAGTCTTCATCTAGAAGAGGCGACAAACTGAAGTTTATCGGACATCTTCGATGATCATCTCTCTCGGCTTATCCTTCGTCGCCATCGTGAGCGGCGCGCTTCTCACCTACGCCTATGACGGGGACGGACCGCTCGCTTCGCGTCTCTGCAGCGGCGCCTGCATCGGTTTCGCTTTGATGGGCCTTGTTGGTTTCATCTTCGCTTCCCTTCTCGGCCTCAGCGAAATTTCCATCGGCCTGACCGAGTTGGTTTTGGCGATGCCTTTACTGCTCTTCATGAGCGAGCAACGCCGCACAGTCATCAATACGGATGTCACTCGGGCAATACAGGCCATCAGTCGCGCGAGTTCCAAGCCGGATCGATGGGCCTTTATTTACTTTCTTTTTTATGCGGGCGTGATGATCGCAATGTGGCTGATCTTCTCGCGCGCGCTGCTGGAAAAACCTGAGGGTCTTTACACCGGCGTACTGAATAACTATGGCGACCTCCCCTTCCACCTCAGCGTGATCACGCGCTTTGTTTACGGCCAGAACTTTCCGCCGGAAGATCCTACGTTTGCGGGCGCGCGCTTTACCTATCCTTTTCTCACGGACTTCATTTCAGCGATGTTCGTGCGTGCCGGCGCGAGTCTGCGCGATTCCATGTTTATCGAAAACTGGATCGTCGGCGTGGCGTTGGTCGGGGTGCTGCACCGCTTCGGACAGCAACTATTGCGCAATCGCACCGCAGCGATCCTGACACCAGTGCTGGTGATTCTAAATGGCGGATTTGGCTGGACCATGTTGTTTAGCGACGTGAACAAAAGCGAGGGCGGTGTGTTTCAGATCCTCAAACACATTCCGCACTCATACACCATTCTGCCCGAGGTCGAACAAGGCTGGCGTTGGGGTAATTCAGTTACCAGTCTGCTCGTACCTCAGCGAGGATTTCTGTTAGGCATTCCCTTGGCCGTGATTGTCTTCACGCAATGGTGGGCCGCGATGCGAGACGGGGGGACGCGCGGAAACGGGGACGCGGAGAAGGGCGTGAAGAAGGCTTCGGATCTCCGCGTCTCCGCGTCTCCGCGTCTCCGCGTCAGTCACCGCATGCTCGCCGCCGGCGTTGTCGCTGGTTTGCTGCCTCTTCAATTGGCGGCAGTGGCGCGAGTGGCTCACTTTTCTGGTTGTCGCGTCAATCATCGCAGGACCGCAGTTGCTCTGGTCGACGCACGGCAGCGCGGTCAGTACGCGCTCTTTTATTGGTTGGGAATTCGGCTGGGGCCACGGGAATGAAAACTTTTTCTGGTTCTGGCTCAAGAACACCGGCCTATTTATTCCTTTGCTGCTCATCGCGCTGCTGTGGAAGCGCGAAGACTATCTCGTTTCGCGAAAGTTAATGCTCTTCTATTTGCCTTTTACGCTTTGCTTTATCATTCCCAATGTGTTGAAGCTGGCGCCTTGGATTTGGGACAACATCAAAGTGCTCTACTACTGGTGGATTGCCTCGGCGCCAATCGTTGCGCTGCTGCTAGCTCGTCTTTGGGAGAGTAATGCCTGGAAACGTGCGCTCGCAGCGATCCTGTTCGTGGTGCTGACTCTCGCGGGCGGTCTCGATGTTTTTGCCCTGCTCACCCAGCAGGGCGAGTATCAGGAATTCGATCGCGACGGCGTTAACTTCGCCGAGATGATCAAACAGAAAACCCCGCCGCGTTCGACAGTCTTGCATGCGCCGATTCATAACACACCTGTCTTCCTTACTGGTCGGCGTTCGATCATTGGTTATCCAGGGCACATCTGGACGCATGGCATCGACTTTGGCTCACGCGAGGCGGACGTCAAGAAGATTTATTCGGGCTCGCTTGACGCCGCCGACTTGCTCAGCAAATACGGAGTCGATTATGTTGTCATCGATCCACAGGAACATTCTGTAATGCCTGTGAACGACGCGTTCTTCAGTCATTACCCGGAAGTTGCGACCATTGGCGCGTACCACCTCTACAAAATCAAGCCGTAGCAAACAGGCGACTGCGCAAGAGAAAACTGCCGCCCCAGCGAAGAATCCTAGTCAGCCAGGCGTGGCAATTGAAACCCCTGGACTATCCCAGCGCGCCTGGCAAATCTCAGCCGGCACGATTCTGATCGTTGGCGCGATCCTGCGTCTCTACAATCTTTCATTGGTGCCGTTCCATCACGATGAAGGCGTCAACGGAAACTTCCTCG
Organism: Acidobacteriota bacterium; assembly: GCA_003222835.1. The sequence continues at coordinate 4,297 of QHXE01000351.1, forward strand.
TGCCTCTCGTTCGCGAAGGTGTGAGCAAGTACCAATATAATCCGGAAAACTATCACGGGCCGACCCTTTACTTTTTTTCGGCCATCATTCCGTGGCTGGCGCGATTCTTTGGCGGCAAATCGTTCGGCGATATTTATGGTCTAAATGACCACACAGTTCGCGGCGTCACGGCAATCTTTGGCATTGCTACTATTGGACTTGCGCTGTTACTCCGCAAACGCCTGGGCACTATCGGCGCGCTCTCTGCCGCCGGTCTGATAGCGATCTCTCCAGGCGCGGTATATCTTTCGCGTTACTTCATTCATGAATCTCTGTTCGTCTTTTTCACGCTGGGAATCGTCGTCGCGGCGCTGAAGTATTACGACACCGGAAACGGGGTTTATTTTATCCTGGCTTCAATTTCGGCGGCGTTGATGGTGGCGACCAAAGAGACATGGATCATGAATGGCCCCGTGCTGTTGATAGCGCTGATTACGACAGCACTGTATTTCCAGCTTCGTGACAAGCTCGACCGAAACCGAGACTCAGCGCGTCTATCTTTGGGCGAACGATGGCGGCAAAACATTGAACGTTTAGGTGGACCGATTCCCATAATTACGGTTGCGCTGATTGCCTTCGCTACCTTCATCGTCGTCTGCGTGCTCTTCTATTCGTCGTTCTTCACCGATTATCCAAAGGGCGTACGCGACGCCTTGCAGACACTGAACCTTTGGAAGAACCGCACGCATGAACATGAGCACCCATGGTCGCAATACATCTATTGGCTCTTGCAGGAAGAGGGCGTCGTACTGGCCCTCGGTGGAATTGGCGCGCTCATCGCAGTTTGGCGCGCCAACAATCGGCTGGCGCTGTTTCTGGCGCAATGGGCGTTTGGCTTGCTCGCCGCTTACTCGCTGGTTGGATACAAGACGCCTTGGATCACTCTTAACTTCATTGTGCCGCTGGCGCTGACGAGCGGCTATGCGTTGGAATCGGCCTATCAAAAACTGCGTGAGTATCGGCAGCCTCGCTTGTTGATTGCGGCCACCGTGGTGATCGTAGCGATTT
>QHXE01000352.1 GCA_003222835.1 Acidobacteriota bacterium
TTCTTTGTCTTCTATGGCCCGGGCCGATGGAGTATCGATGCGCTGATCAAGCGTAGATCGCCATAAGAAAAAATCATTCCCATGCCCGCGAGGCGTTCCTTTCGAATGGCTAACCCTACTGCCGAGTGAATACAGTCACTCCGGCTGGCCCGTCGTCGTGAAAAAACGACGTAGGATAACCTTTTTGATAAACAAACTTCATCTCTAACGACGAACCCTTGAGGTCGGTGAATTTCACCACGAATCCCGCCGGGGAAAAATAAGTTATTTTGCCATTCACAAAACGTTCCACGTTTATATCAGAAGCCTTCAAGGTTACGGTTCCGTTCGGCGATATCGAAATTGCGTGGCCGCCGAAGGCAAAGCCGTAGGTCACCCGGTACAAACCGGCGAGCGTGTTCATCGAAGTCCCAATGAATACTACTTCCTTGGCCCGGATACTCCCGCCAAGCGCGAGTAGAACGACAAATAAACTCAGCCGAAAGATATGCTTTGGCATCGGCGCTATTCAACTAATTTGCCTAACGAAACGCAAGCAATATCCGCCGCGAAATGGTTAACGCGATTACTACCGGAAACCGAATAGAGCGAGGCAGATTCGGACTCGCAAAGCTCGCCCCTTTGTCGTCAGTAGTCATGATGTTGCCGGCAGGCTGCCGGCAACTGCGGGCTAGTAGCCCGCGCTCCCCAGAATTGCAGCCGACACGGCCGCGGCTACAGCGAACGAAAGTTGGTCTTGGCAAGCTGCCAAGACCAACAGGCTGGCAGCCTGTGCTCTCCAGAAGTTACGTCTTTCGCGTAGAGCTCCGCGCTTTTCTGAATCGTAATAATCAACCAATAACTGATAACAAATAACTGGCGAAGCTCCTATGGCTTCAACGCCAGCATAGCTTTGCCCGATTCCCGGAACAAGCGAGATGCCGACGCCGGAATGGACGAGAGCTTGAATCGTTTCCAGCTGAGCACTGCGAAAAGAGATCGTCGGTTTCAAGTCGCGCCGTTCGCAAAAGGTCAGCACTTGATCGCCAAGGCAGTGGCCTTCCTTCATCACGATAAAAGGCTCCTTTTCGAGATCAGTCAGGCGCACAGTTCGTTTCCGCGTTAACGAATGGCGTGGAGGCAGGGCCAGGCGCAATTCCTCGGTAAACAAATCTTTCACTTCCATTCGCTGATCGTGGATCGGTCGACTCGCCACCGCAAAATCGATTTCGCACACATTCGCCAGCTTGAGTAGCTGCGCCGTTGTCTCTTCCTGCGCGACGATTTCCACGCCCGGAAATTCTTTCGCAAAATCAACCAGCACCGCCGGCAGTAGATACGGCGCGATCGTTGGCAGAACGCCTACGATCACCCGGCCGCGCAATAATCTATGCGCATCGGACGCTTCCCGCTTGGCCACGTCCACTTCTTCAAGAATCTTCAGCGCGCGAGGCAGAAAAGCTTCGCCATGTGGCGTTAGCTTGGCCTCACGTTTCATGCGATCAAACAATCGCTCGCCCAATTCCTCCTCCAGTTTCTGGATCTGCTGACTCAACGAAGGCTGAGACACATGACATTGCTCCGCCGCGCGAGAGAAATTGCGCGCGCGCGCCACGGCTACGACGTATCGAAGCTGGTGCATCTCCATAGGCGCTTCCTATGATTATCACAGGAAACAAGTATTTCAACTATCGCGCTAATCTCTGATGGTTATCCGATCCTCTCCACAACTCGTATCCGGAATTCAGCTAACCCACCTAAGGAGAAATCACATGACAACCGAAGCCAAATGTCCTTTCCATCACGACACCACCGGCGGCACGACGAATCGGGACTGGTGGCCTAACCAATTAAAACTGGAACTCCTTAACCAGCACTCCTCCAAGTCAAATCCCATGGGCGAGGACTTCGATTACGCGAAAGAGTTTAAGGGCCTCGACTTTGCTGCGTTAAAAAAAGATCTCGCGGCTTTAATGACCGATTCGCAGGATTGGTGGCCAGCCGACTTCGGTCACTATGGTCCGTTGTTTATTCGAATGGCCTGGCATAGCGCCGGAACGTACCGGACTGGCGATGGTCGAGGTGGCGCGGGCAGAGGCCAACAGCGCTTCGCCCCACTGAACAGTTGGCCGGACAACGTCAGTCTTGATAAAGCGCGGCGCCTTCTCTGGCCTATCAAACAGAAGTATGGTCGCAAGATTTCGTGGGCCGACCTGATGATCCTCACCGGAAATGTCGCGCTCGAAACGATGGGATTTAAAACCTTCGGCTTCGGCGGCGGACGCGAGGATGTCTGGGAACCGGATCAGGACGTCTACTGGGGCCGCGAGACCGTTTGGCTCGGGGGCGACATCCGCTACGCGAATGGCTCAGAAGGCGTGGTCAAGGACGGTGGCGTGCTCGTTTCCGACGATGATGCGGATGGCAACGTTCATACCCGCCGACTGGAAAATCCGTTAGCCGCAGTGCAGATGGGATTGATTTACGTTAACCCTGAAGGGCCGGATGGTAATCCCGATCCGATTCTCGCGGTCAAAGACATCCGCGAAACGTTCAGCCGCATGGCGATGAACGACGAGGAAACCGTCGCGCTCATCGCCGGCGGTCATACATTTGGCAAAACTCACGGCGCTGCTCCTTCGTCGAACGTTGGTCCCGAACCCGAGGCGACGGGTCTTGAGCAACAGGGCTTCGGCTGGAAGAACAGATTTGGAACCGGCAAAGGTGCCGACACGATCACGAGCGGCCTGGAGGTCACCTGGACTACGACGCCGACCAAATGGGGCAACGGCTTTTTCCAACACCTGTTCGGTCACGAATGGGAACCAGCGAAGAGCCCGGGAGGCGCGCACCAGTGGGTGGCCAAAGGAGCCGCCGCCACAGTGCCGGACGCGCATGATCGAACGAAAAAGCACCGGCCGACGATGCTGACGACAGATCTCTCGCTGCGATTCGACCCGTCGTACGAACGGATCTCGCGGCGCTTCATGGACAACCCCGATCAGTTTGCCGATGCATTTGCTCGCGCGTGGTTCAAGCTCACACACCGCGACATGGGGCCGCGCGCGCGCTATCTCGGACCAGAAGTTCCAGCGGAAGATCTCATCTGGCAGGACCCAATTCCTGCAGTAAATCACAAATTGATCGATGCGCAGGATATCGCGGCGCTGAAGGCCAAAATTCTGGCGTCGGGTCTGTCCATCTCGGAGTTGGTTTCAACCGCATGGGCGTCGGCGTCCACTTTCCGTGGCTCCGATAAACGCGGCGGCGGGAATGGCGCTCGTATTCGTCTGGCGCCGCAAAAGAATTGGGACGTCAATCAGCCGGCCCAACTGACCAAGGTGCTCAAGACGTTGGAAGACATCCAGACCGCGTTCAACCGCGCGCAATCCGACGGCAAGAAAATCTCGTTAGCAGACCTGATCGTGTTAGGCGGGTGCGCGGGACTCGAGCAAGCGGCGAAGAACGCCGACCACGATGTAAGAGTGCCGTTCACACCGGGACGCACCGACGCTTTGCAGGAGCAAACCGACGTCGAATCCTTCGCGGTCCTCGAGCCGATCGCCGACGGCTTCCGCAATTATCTAAAGGGCAGATACACCGTTCCGGCCGAAGCACTGCTGATCGATAAAGCGCAGTTGTTAACCTTGACCGCGCCTGAAATGACAGTGCTCGTCGGCGGGCTGCGCGTTTTGAAAACCAACGTCGCAGGGACGCAGCATGGTGTCTTCACCAAACGGCCGGAGTCGCTGACTAACGACTTCTTCGTGAACCTGCTCGACATGCGCACGGAATGGAAACCGGTTTCTCCAAATGGCGGCGCGGAGTTCTTTGAAGGCCGCGACCGCAAGACGGGCGAACTCAAGTGGACTGCCTCGCGTGCGGATCTTGTTTTCGGCTCAAACTCGCAGCTCCGCGCATTGGCCGAAGTCTACGCCAGTTCCGATGCGGAGAAGAAGTTTGTTAACGGCTTTGTCGCGGCCTGGAACAAGGTGATGAATCTCGATCGGTTCGACCTCGCTTAATCTTTTTGGTGAGCGGTAGTCTTTTGACAGGATTTACGGGATTCACGCTCTGATTACATGAATCCCCGATGCGTGGACGCAACTGTCCGACGGGTGGGTTGAGAAATCTTCCATCGAAAACCCTGGAGCCAAATTGCTTTTGGGATTCGAAATGCTTGAAGGCAGCGACGATTTCTTCCAGCGAAAAACGGCGGTTATCTCCAGGTATATCCCGCCGGGTAGCGGGCGTTCATTTCGCCTCCCAGCCACCGCAATGACTTCTCCAGCGCCATCGGACAAGGGAATGCGGCCGTCGGCGCACGGGATTTTCCCGAGCACCACCATATCGTCATGGAAATTCAACGAGCTGGCCCGGATCCTGACCAGCAATTCATCCGGCCTTGGTTTGGGATGATCTTCCTCGACCAATTTGAGATTTT
>QHXE01000353.1 GCA_003222835.1 Acidobacteriota bacterium
GCCGTTAAACTCAGCGTCAACTGTAAACGTGCCCTCGCGCGCCGCCGGATCGATGCGTGACACTTGGCCTTGAATAATCCCGTTGCGCGTGTCGACGGCCACGGGTTGGCCAATCTTGACGTCTTTGATTTGTGTTTCAGCGATCTTCAATTCAGCTTTCAACGAAGCCGGATCAGCCACGCGCGCTATATTGAATCCCGGTGTCATCTGTTGGCCCACCTGTACTGAAATCTGTTGCAACACGCCGTTGGTTCCGGCGCGCACTTTCAACGCGTCAACTTGATCGCGCTTCAATTTAGCCAGTGCTTGCAATTGCTGAACCCGCGATTCTTGCGCGTTGATTTGCGCTTTGGTCGACTTATCTCTTATCGCCAATCGCTCCTTTTCGATCTTAAGCCTATTCGCGAGATCTTCGACGCGGACCCGAGACAGCTTTAATAATAGGTCGGCAACCAGTCCCTGTTTAGCCAGCGCCTCGTCGGTATCGAGCTGTAATTTTCCCTGGCTGTACTCAGCATTGATTGAAGCCAACGCAGACTCTTGAGTCATCCGCTCACTTTCCAGACGGACGCGTAGATTCTCTTCATCAGCGATGGCGGCCTTCACTTGAAACTCCGCATCCATCGCCTGCTGTTCCATTCCGGGATTCGACAGTTCGACAATTACTGTGTCTGCTCGAACTTCGACACCCGGCTGCAGCAAAATCTTTTCGACTCGTCCATCAGAAGGCGCTGGCACCCAGCGGACGACCTGGGGCACTAAGGTACCGTTACCGCGCACCTCGCGCACCATCAGTCCGCGCTTGACTGTGTCAATCACCGCAGTCGAACGATCGAGTGTGGGAGCAGCCGGCTTCAGCTTGGCGAGACCAAGCGTCACACCGCCAACAGCCGCCAGGCCCAGAAGAATAAATATCGCTGCGCGAATCCGTTTGGCGAACTTTGATTTCGCCTTTCGCTTAATATCCATGAAGACAAGAAGATCAAAGCCCGTGCCAGCAAACGAAACTCTGTCCAGTCAGACTTACGGCCGTTAAAAACAGCTCCGTATTCGCAGAAATTATGGTGGAGCGGCCGAAACAAAGGAAACCGAAACCGCCAATCATCTGCTCGCAAGACGGATCGGCAATTTCACTTTCGGGACGAGGAATCCCATTTTCGGAAGGAATGCCTTGCCAGTCGTAACGATGCGGACCAATGCCGCCGGAGCATTCGCGGTCACTTTAAATTACACCGATAAAATGAATTAGATTTGGCGAAGCGAAGTAGAAATCGCAGAACGAATGTATACTAAATGCTCTCATGCACTATCACCTGATCGGGATTTGTGGGACAGCGATGGCTTCGCTCGCAGGGATGCTGCAAGCGCGCGGCCATCAAGTTACGGGCTCGGATGAGAACGTCTATCCGCCGATGTGCACAATGCTCGACAGTTTGGGCATCAAAATTATGCCCGGCTACGACGGCGAGCATCTCACTCCGGCGCCTGGTTGCGTGGTGATCGGAAATGCGATTCCGCGCGGCAATCCGGAGGTAGAAGAGACACTCAATCGCAGACTTCTCTATCGCTCACTCCCGGAGGTAATCAAAGAAGAATTCATTCGCGGTCGTCGATCGCTGGTAGTCGCCGGCACCCACGGAAAGACCACGACGACAAGTCTCGCGGCGTGGGCGATCGATCAAGCAGGACTGAATCCTTCATTCATGGTCGGCGGCGTGGTGCAAAACTTCGGCGCCAGTTTTCACGTCACCGAAAGCGATTACTTCATCATCGAAGGCGACGAATACGATACGGCCTATTTCGACAAAGGCCCGAAGTTCATGCACTACCTGCCGGAAATCGCTATCGTCAACAACATCGAATTCGATCATGCGGACATCTATGAAAACCTCGACGCCGTGAAACTCGCGTTTCGTCGTCTGATGAATCTTGTGCCAGGGAACGGAAAACTGATCGCCGGTTGGGACAGTCAGCCGGTGCGAGATGTCATTGCTTCCTTCGGCGCGAAGCTCTTCTCGCAATTGGAAACATTTGGAACCACCGACGAAGCGCGCTGGCAGGCGCGCGATATTGATTATACGGAAGGAAGGACGCGCTTCACTGTCTTTCGTGATGGCGCAAAGTGGGCTGAGTTCCAGACGCAGCTAATTGGCGAGTTCAACGTGCGCAATTGCCTCGCGGCAATCGTCGCCGCGGACGCCTGGGGAGTTGAGCGCCAGACGATTACAGAAGCGCTCGCGACTTTCAAAAGCGTGCGACGCCGCTGCGAAGTGCGCGGCGAAGTGAACGGCATCACGGTAATTGACGACTTCGCGCACCATCCAACCGCGGTCCGCGAAACGCTCGCCGCGCTAAGGTTGAAGTACAAAGACCGGCGCATCATCGCAGTCTTCGAGCCACGCTCGCGAACTTCCTGCCATGCAACCTTTCAGGAAACTTACGTCGACGCATTCTCACCGGCTGATTATGTAATTGTTTCGCGCGTGTACGACGCGCAACGCGCCGCTGAGATGGGTGGCGTGCTCGACATTGAGAAGCTGATCGACGACATTGCAGCTCAACCCAAACCTGCCTTTGCAATTACCGATGTAGACGAAATCGTGAAGAGGCTAAGTGGCGAACTTCGTTCAGGCGACGTGGTCGCGATCATGTCAAACGGAGCTTTTGGCGGAATTCATGAGAAATTCTTGGCGGCTTTGAGCGATGCCGGCA
>QHXE01000354.1:0-3810 GCA_003222835.1 Acidobacteriota bacterium
CGTAATTTGATGACATTAATCTTTCCCTCAGTCCGGCAAACTTCAGTTTGTCGTTTTCTCTTTCAGCTACTTGGAAAATTGCGCGAAACGACAATCTGAAGTTTGTCGGACTCTTTCGCTAGGCTGCGTACTCCTCTTCGATCTCGGGTTCCGATTTGAGTCCTGCTTCTCTCTTGCCTGCTCCGCCAGCGCCTGCCTTACGCGCCGCTTTGCGGGCGCGCCGCCCTTTCAGTTTTTCCGCGCGTCTTCGATCTTCATCCACCCGAATCGTCATGTACCGAAGAATCTGATCGTTGACGCGCATACGGCGTTCAAGCTCGGCAATCTCGGCGCCCGATCCTTCGATTTCGAGCAGGATATAGGTGCCTTCTCTCTTGTGATTGATTTCGTAAGCGAGCTGCCGGCGGCCCATCATTTCGGTCTTGACGATATGGCCGCCCTGACTGGTAATTATCTTCTGAATGGTCTCGCTGAGCCGCATTACTTCGTCATCACCGACCCCAGGGTCGACGATGAAAACTACTTCGTAAGTTCTCTTGTCTGCCAAGTTGCCTCCTTAGGTACTGGTGAATGGTGAATGGCAAATAGTAAATCGAAAAAAGCGAGCCCCGGTTCGATGCGAAAACCATTTACCATTTACCCTTCACCATTCACGAGTTGTACGTCGACATTGCTTTGGCAATGCCATCGCGCAAAACGGCGCGTACCGCTTCAGCGCCGCGTTCTAAAATCTCTTCCACCGCAGGCCGTTGCGCTTTCGGAAATTCATCCAATACGAAACGTTTCGCATCGCTAACCGGATGTTCCGGTTGGATTCCCATTCGCAGCCGAATGAACTCATTCGTGCCCAAGGCGGCGATGATCGACCTCAAACCGTTGTGTCCCCCGGCGCTGCCATGCGCGCGTAAGCGAATTGTTCCGAACGGTAGAGCCAAGTCATCGCTGATAACGATCGGCGACTTGCCGGCATCGTGCGCATCGGATTTCGCTACCAAACAAGCGACGGCCTCGCCGCTCAAATTCATGAACGTTTGCGGCTTCGCGACTTTCACACGCTCGCCTTCGATTACGGCGTCGCCCACCAAAGAACGGCATTCGCGTCGCTTAATACTAGCGCCCGCGTCGCCGGCCAATTTATCAATGAGCCTGAATCCGAGATTGTGACGCGTCCACTCGTATTCGTTGCCGGGATTGCCGAGTCCAACAATTATGCGCATTGCCAATTTCCAATTGCCAATTGCCGATTTTGCGCTCTCACGTGGTTTTCAAATTGGCAATCGAAAATCGGCAATCGGCAATGACTGAAATCGGCGATGTCCTATTCCTTCTTGCCTTCGGCCGGCTCTCCGCCTTCTTCTTCCTTCTTGCCCTTGCCGATCACTTCGGGTTCGGCCGGCGCCTCGCCTTCGACTGGAGCCGCCGCTGCCACCGGCTCTTCCCTGATTATGCCCACGGTTGCGATCACCGTATCGGGATCTGCCAGAATTTCAACCCCCGCACTCACCGGAATGTCGGACACGTGCAGCACATCGTGAACCTCGAGATTTGTAACATCGACCTCCAGCGCTTCCGGAATCTCGCGCGGCTCGCAACGGATTTCGATGTTCCGAATGATCTGTTCGAGCATACCAGCCTGCTCACGCACGCCAATCGGCTCTCCAACGAGACGCAGCGGCACCGTCGCCTCGATCTTCTCGCCTTTTACCAACCGCTTGAAATCCGCATGGATTAAACGCATGCGCACCGGATCGATCTGACGGTCAACGAACATAACTTCACTCGGCCCGACGCCTTCAACATCGATCGTGAAGATCGTGTTGCGCCCCGTATCGGATCGCAGGATAGCGGCCAACTCACGCAACGGCACTAGCGCGGACACTGCCCCGCCATCGCCGCCGTAAATGGTGACCGGTACTTGCCCGTTTCGACGCGCCCGACGCGCGTCATTCTTTCCGCGCCCATCTCGCGGCGCGGCTTTGACTGTGATTTCTTTTCTCTCCGCCATGATTACGCTCCTGATAATTCCCTCTCCCTCTGGGAGAGGGTGAGGGCCTAGCTGACCCACGCGCCCATGTCACCCTCCGTAGCTTCGCCCCTCTCCCCGACCCTCTCACAAATGGAGAGGGAGTCCTTGCTTAAGGATCCAAAGAGGATCGACAGAGTCAAAACTCTATCGCACTCAAATTGTTTTGCTGAAAGCTGAGGACCGACGGCTACTTAGCTTTCAGTGTTTGCCCTTCGCTTCATACGAAGAGCGAAGAGACGCTGGTCTCTTCATGGATCGACTTGATCGCTTTCGCCAAAAGGGGCGCAATACTCAAGACTTTGATGTTTTTCAACTCCGCTGCCTTTGAATTCAGCGGAATCGTGTTCGTTACCACGATCTGCTCAATACCAGAGTTTGCCAGATGTTGGGCCGCACGTCCAGAGAGCACGGCATGTGTGAAGCAAGCGTGGACCCGATCGGCCCCAGCTTCCTTCAGTGCCTGCGAGACTTTCGTTAGCGAGCCGCCCGTGTCGCACATGTCGTCAACTATCAAACAACTTCGCCCTTCGACGTCCCCCACAACATTCATAACCTCAGCCACGTTGGGCTTTTCGCGGCGCTTATCGCAAAGGGCCAATTCGGCATCCAGCCGCTTTGCATACGCGCGCGCACGTTCGGCGCCCCCCGTGTCGGGCGCCACCACCGTCAGATTCGGTAGCGGCCGCTCCTGATAATGACGAATTATGACTGGGGCCGCGTATAAGTGATCGACGGGAATATCAAAGAACCCCTGAATCTGCGCCGCGTGCAAATCAATCGTCAGGATGCGATCGGCGCCTGCCGTGGTCAATAGATTAGCTACCATCTTTGCCGCAATCGGCACCCGCGGACGATCCTTTTTGTCGGAACGGCCATAACCGTAATAGGGGACTACCGCAGTGAGTCGCTCGGCCGATGATCGACGAAATGCGTCGAGCATCACCAGCAACTCCATCAAATACGCGTCTGTCGGCGGACACGTCGGTTGCACAATAAAAACATCCGCGCCGCGAACGTTCTCTTCGATCTGAAAATTGAACTCGCCGTCGGAAAAGCGCGCCGTCATCGCTTTTCCCAGATCGCAACAGAGTTCGTGGCAAATCTGTTCAGCCAGCTTCCGATGCGCAGTGCCCGAAAAGACTTTGATGCCGCCGGTGGTGCTCATATTCGCAGTGATGAGTGATGAGTACTGAGTGATGAGAGTCGCTCATGACTCATCACTCATAATCCATCACTGTGGTAATTGGCTGGGGCGGAAGGATTCGAACCTACGAATGCCGGTTCCAAAGACCGGTGCCTTACCACTTGGCTACGCCCCAGCATTGTGAGAGAACTCACTTTATAGATTCTAGTCCCAGCGCCTGAAAAGATCGCCCATCGCGCTTCGATAATCGTTCCGCCCAACGGTTCTACAAGGAAAGACGCGCCAACCAGCCTCGAGTGCGATCGCCTGAATGGCGCGTTCCTGCGCGTTTTTGCTGTCAAAAACCCCAAACACCGCCGAGCCACTACCTGCAAGCCGGGCCGCTTCCGCGCCGTTATTCATTAACGCGATCTTCGCCCTTTCGATCTCGGGCGCGAGTTCAAACACCATGCGCTCGAAATCGTTTTGTAGCGCTTCCGGATTGAAACTGCCAAAGATTTCGACAGGTTGTGAACTAGAAAGAATAGTTTTGGCCTCAGTGGATGTCAAGGAACCTGAATTAAGAGATTGGTAAGCCCGTGCGGTTGAAATGTTCGTGTTCGGTTTAATTATCAAAACAAACTTATCGTCCACGTCGGGA
>QHXE01000354.1:3867-5321 GCA_003222835.1 Acidobacteriota bacterium
TCCAGCTCCCACAAATGTGTGAGAGCGAGCAAAGTGACGGCCGCGTCTGAAGCGCCGCCGCCCAGACCTGCCTGTGCTGGAATTCGTTTTTCGAGGCGAATACGAGCGCCTTTGTTTGGCGCGAAGCGTTTTTGCAAAGCCTCTGCCGCGCGACAAACGAGATTCTCCGGGCCCGTCGGCAGAGAGCGATCGTCGCACGATAAAACGATCCGCGGATCATTGGTGAACTCGATTGTGTCGTGCAAGCTGATCGTTTGAAAGATCGTACGGAGTTCGTGATAGCTATCCTCTCGTTTCCCAAGCACACGAAGTCCCAAATTGATCTTAGCGAAGGCTGGAAGTTTTAGGGTGGTTTCAGGTACCAAGGTATGTTGTGCGTCGCTGCCATCCAAGTCTGGCGTTACGAAAGGAGCGGGGGTAAACCGCCCTTCCTGACCTGTAAGCTGACTGAGTTGTTGAGTTCTAGCTGAAGGGTATGAGTGCCCAGCCATGAATCAATCAAGTATCTCAACCTGAACTTGATCAGGTCAGCATCCTCACAGGTCAGGAAGGGCGGTTTACCCCCGCTCTTTCTGCCAGCTGTGTCCTTAGAAATCCTCTCCTGACCAGGACTCTGTATCATCGCATTCACAAACCTGCCCGTTCCGCCAAAGCACTCGCCTCGCGATTGGCGTCCACAATCACATCGTCTTCATTCAGCGCCGACAACTCGCGATTGCGCATCACAACGCGCCCGTCGATTATCGTCACGCGCACATCAGAAGGCTGCGCCGAATAAACCAGGGATGAAATAACATCCTGTTTCGGACTGGAATGTAATTGATTGAGATCGACCACGATCACATCGGCGCGCTTGCCGACTTCCAGACTACCGATTTCATTTTCCAGACCGAGAGCCCGCGCGCCATCGATCGTCGCCATGCGCAGGACCTGCGCAGCCGACAAGACTTCGGGCCCGTGAGCAAGTTTTTGCAGCAACGCCGCGGTGCGCATCTCGGTAAACATGTCGAGGCGGTTGTTGCAGGCGGCGCCGTCCGCGCCCAGCGAAACCGGTATCTTGCGCGCCAACATCTCGGCGACGCGCGCCAGACCCGATCCGAGTTTCAAATTCGAAGACGGACAATGCGCGACGTTAGTCTTCGTGCGCGACAGCGTCTCCATTTCCTCAGTGTCGAGATGGATGCAATGCGCGAGCAACACGTGCGCGCCCGAGATTCCCAGCGAATCAAGATAAGCCACGTTACGCCGCCCAGTCTCCGCTTCGACAATCTCGCATTCGTTTTTGTTTTCAGACGAATGCGTGTGAATCATTACCTTATGTTTCCTCGCTAGTTCGGAAACTTCGCTCAGCAGTTCGCGGGTGCAGCTAATTGCGAAGCGCGGCGCGAAACAACAACGAATGCGGCCGGCGCCGCGACCGTGCCATTGCTCAATCAACGCGACAGACTCGCGAA
>QHXE01000335.1 GCA_003222835.1 Acidobacteriota bacterium
ACATCACCAAAGGTTTAGCAATGTTCGCGACTTGATAGCACGCCGCCAAACGCGACAGGAACTCGTAGTCTTCGGCATAATTGAATTCGCTGGCTGGTGAGTAGGGACTCATTTCATCAAGCACCTCTCGCCGAAACATTACGCTGGTGTGGAGAAACACATTATGAGTAAGCAGACTCCACTTCAGATCGATATCAGAGGTTGGTACCGTAAAATGCCCGGTCGTCTTGCCATCCTGATCGATAACGACGCATTCAGATCCTACCAAAGCAACGCTGGGATGATTCTCCAGAAAGGCGACCTGCATGGCGAGCCGGTCGGGCGCAGAAAGATCGTCGTGATCCTGCAATGCGAGGAAATTGCCGCGAGCTTCTGCGAACGCTCTGTTTTGGGATAGTGCGATTCCTCGATTGCCTTCGCTTTGGATGAGCCGGAGTCGAGGCTCGGCAAACGCGCGTACCACCTCCACCGTGTTGTCAGACGAGCCATCATCCACGACGATCAATTCAAAGTCACCCAACGATTGGTTAATCAGACTTGTAAGGGTCTGACTGATGAAACGCGCCCCGTTATAGGTGCTGACGATAATCGACACTCTGGGAACCATTAGTGTCAGTTGTTAGCAGAAGATAGTGTGGTTCTAAACTCCCAGTGCGATTGTGCCAGCACTACCCCCATGTCTGCGGTGGGCAGTTGTCCGGTCCCGAAATAATCATTTTGCTCGACAATGAAAGATGCCGCGTTAGGTATGTTGTCCATCCAGGTATTGTAGTAATTGCCAACACTCAGGCTCATGAAGTAACGGCCGGGCACGAGGTCAACAGAAGGAATCGTACACCTGACGGTGGTCGGCCGATCGAGCTTGGGCCAGTTAACGCCGGCAAAATGCGTTAGTACACTAAGCACGCGAGTGCCCCGAGAATTGTCAATTCCGATCCCCAGGGTCGGTTCGCTGATCGAAAGCGCGGACTCAAGATGCATTTCTATTATCAGATCATCGCCGGGAAAAATCCGGGCAGTCGGTTTGGCGTTATTATCGATTACTCTCACTGAACGAAGAATTCCATCGCAGTCTCGATGACGATTCGGATGTGCACGCAGATCGACTGTCGACATGCCGGGTTCGACGGACACGCGATCCATGTACTCTTCCGCAACCGCTCGCACCTCCCCGTCCGAAACCAGATTTGCCTGGTCGAGCAGAATGCCGCGCTGGCAAAGCGATTCGATGGCGGCCATGTTGTGACTGACGAAAAGAACGGTGCGGCCTTGTCTCGCCACGTCACCCATCTTGCCCAGGCACTTCTTTTGAAACGCAATGTCACCAACTGCCAGGACTTCATCAACGAGGATTATTTCTGTTTCCATATGCGCCGCCACCGCAAAAGCCAGACGGACCTGCATCCCACTCGAATAACGCTTCACCGGCGTGTCGATGAACTTCTCAACTTCGGCGAAAGCGACGATCTCGTCAAACTTCCGTTCGACTTCGAGCTTGCGCATGCCGAGAATTGCGGCGTTGAGATAGATGTTTTCGCGCCCGGTGAGTTCCGGATGAAAGCCGGTGCCGACTTCGAGGAGCGAACCTACGCTACCGTGAATCTCAGCATGGCCTCGCGTGGGCTTCGTGATTCGTGAAAGGATCTTGAGCAGCGTGCTTTTTCCCGCTCCGTTGCTTCCGATGATGCCCACAACCTCGCCCTGTTTAACTTCAAACGAAACGTCGTCGAGAGCCCAGACGTGGTCCGATTGCGGATTGTTATTTCCGTCCTGGGTAACAGACCGGAAACGACGGAACGGTGCGGCAGCGGCGTCAGTAATAACGTCGCGCAGCGCTTTGTAGCGCTCTTGCTTGCCAATACGATATCGCTTGCTCAGCCCTTCGCAACGAATAGCAACATCAGACGAC
Organism: Acidobacteriota bacterium; assembly: GCA_003222835.1. The sequence continues at coordinate 1,910 of QHXE01000335.1, forward strand.
ATCCGCAAACTCCGCTTCCATCCGGCGGAAGTAGTAGAGCCCGCCTAGGAAGATAAGAATCACGACGGCGATAGAAACAACCAGCAACCCACCGGGTCCTTGGCTCTTACCGAGTAACGCCCAACGAAAGCCTTCAACAACTCCGGCCATGGGATTCAAACCGTAGACCATTCGCCAACGCTCGGGGACTATCGACGAGGGATAGGCTACGGGAGTCGCGAACAGCCAGATCTGAACCAAAAAGGTTGTGGTGTAACGAACGTCGCGGTACTTCACATTTAGTGCAGAAAGCCACAACCCAACGCCGAGCGCCGTCACTATCGCGAGCAAGATAAAAGCTGGGAGCGCAAAAATGGCTCGGGTCGGGACGATTCCGTAATAAGCCATCATCAACAACAGGATTACAAAGGCAATCGCAAAATCGATTAGCCCACCCAGAACCGCGGAAATCGGTACAGCCAAACGTGGAAAATAGACTTTGGTGATCAAGCGCTCGTTCGCAACCAGGCTATTGCTCGATTCCGTGAGCGCATGCGCGAATAATTGCCAAGGCAATAAAGCGCAGAAAGCAAAGACCGGATATGGAATTCCATCAGACGGCACGCGAGCCAGCCGGCCGAAGAACAAACTGAATACGACCATCATGAAAAATGGCTGGATGATGGCCCATGCTGCACCCAGCACGGTTTGTTTGTAGCGTACCTTAACGTCGCGCCAGGTGAGGAAGTAAAGAAGCTCGCGATATTCCCAGAGCTCCTTTAGGCCCAGAGAAGCCAGACCAGTTTCAGGTTTGATGAAAAATACTGGTAGATCAGCGGAAGCCTTGAGCTGAGCTGCACGAATTTCTGATTGTGAATTCGCCACCGTGAAAAGCTGTTGGGTTGCTTTACTCTCGAAGTTCTATTCCTGCAATGCGCCGCGCTAACCCAGAAAATCGTTTAAATAGCCCGACTGCCGATCCGGTCGCTACCGCTCGCGGTTCTGTAACGACCGTCAACCCGCTACACCTCAAGTTCCATCACGCAGACGCGCGTTCGTCGGCGCCGTCGCTCTCAACATCGTGACTGTAATAGCTCTGATGATAGTAGCGCTGGTAGTAATAATAGTAATCGTGCGAGCGCGCGCTGACGTTGTTAAGCACGACGCCGAAAATTTTTGCGCCTACGTCCGTCAGGAGTTGACGAGAACGACGGACGACGCCGCGCGAACTCTTCCCGCCATGCACTACCAGCAGCACGCCGTCCACCATCGATGCGATGAGGACGCCGTCTGTGAACGAGCTTACCGGGGGCGAGTCGATCACTATATGAGTGAACGCACCGCTCAGCACCGCGATCAGTTTCCGCATTTGCTCCGAGCCCAGCAGTTCCGCGGGATTTGGCGGAATCGGACCCGACGCCAGCACGTTGAGACCGGTAGCCTCGTCGCGATGGATTGCGTGCAGCATGTCTTCCGGTTTGATCTCGCTGGAAAGAATCGAACTCAATCCCTCGCGCTCCGGCAAGTCGAAGATTGAACGCAAACGCGGCCGGCGCATGTCGGCGTCGATGATCACCACACTGGCCCCGGTCTGCGCCAGCGTAATCGCCGTATTAACAGCCGTCGTCGTTTTGCCCTCGCCCGGAAGGCTGGAGGTAATGAGCAAGGTCTTTGGCGCGCGCCCGGCGGTGGACAACAACACCGACGTGCGCAGTTGACGATATGATTCAGCCAGCGCCGACCGCCCGTTGACGTTCAGCAGCAATTCCGGGGTTCCGCTGGTGTTGCCGTTTCGCTTTTGCAAGGCCGTCGCCGATGAGAGCAATCGTCGCCGCCGCGCCACGCCGCCGCTCATCGACGGAATCACCGCCAAGGCCGGCAAGCGCAGGAATTTTTCCACATCGTCGGTGGAATGAATGCTGTCATCGAGATATTCGAGGAACAGCGCCAGGCCGACTCCCAGTGCCAGCGCCAGCACAAAGGCCAGCATCACGGAACGCATGCGCGCTGGGCCCACGGGAAAGTCGGGCGTGATCGCGTAATCGACGATCGAAATGTTATTGGGCCGTCCGGCTAACACCACGTCGTTTTCTTTCGAGCGCTGGAGGAGATTATCGAGCAGGCCTTTGTTCGTTTCGATCTCCTGCTGAAGGATGCGATAGTTGATCGCGGCTTCATTCTGAGTAACGGTTTCGCCTTTCTGCTGATTGAAAGACTTGCGCAGAGACTCTTCGCGGGCGAGTGACTGCCGATATTTGGTTTCCAAATTCGTGAGCAAGGTGTTCGTATTGCGCGCGCGCGATTCGTGGAGATGTTTTTGCAACTCAGCGATTTGCTGATCGACTTCCTTCACTTCGGGAGCTTCTTCCGTGGCATCGACCAGCAACTGGGCGCGTTTCTGTTTTAGATCGGCAAGCTTCGATTCGGATTCATTGATGTCCTTCGCGCCCTCAGCTAATGCCGTAGCAGCGCCCGGCGCCTTCGCGGCGTTGTATTCCGCCTCGGCCATCTTGCGATCGTTCTCGGCTTCGAGCAGTTGCTTGTTCAACCCGGCCAGCCGCTCGACCACCGTGTTCTGGCTCGCATCGAGCGAAAGTATCTGGTTGTTCTTGGCATAGCTCACCAGTTTTTCTTCGTCGGCGCGAATCTGTTGCTGCAACTCGGCGACGCGCTTGGATAGAAATTCGCCGGTGCTGGTGTTAGTTTCATTCTTCTTTTCGAGGTTGGCGCGAACGAATGTATCCGCTACTGCATTCGTGATCTTGGCGGAGACCTCCGGGTCGCCATGCTGAAATACGATATCGATCAGCCGCGTCTCTTTGTAGTAACCGGCTCGGCTTTCACGCACCGGCTCCACCTTAAGCCCGCCCTGCAATGCCCCGACGTAAGGCGCGAGGCGCTTTGCCTCGGCTAGATCATCGTTGGAAGTCGCTGCGGCCACGGTTGAAGTCAACGGCAGTTCCTTTGGCTGCGTCGAGGGGTCTTTCTTTTCCGGCCCACTGACACCCCACATCTGCAAGATTGTTTTCCACGTCGAGGGCTGGCGTAAGGACTGCGGACGCAGGAAAGCTTGATTGTGCTCAAGATCCAGGGTCTTGACTACGCGGCGTAACAAACCCGGACTTGTCAAAATCTGAAGCTGCGTATTGAAGTAAGCCGGATCGTTTACCGGGCTATAGATCATCGGCACGCTCTTGCCGGCGTACATTGGATTATTTTCGAGATCGACCTGGACTTGCGACTTGGCTTCGTAAACGTCCGGTTTGCGCGCCACATAGACCGTCGAGAGCGCGGTGATGAGCGCCGCCACGCCAAGCACGAGCCAAAGGCGTTTGCGTATGGCCCTCCAGTAATCGAGCAGATGGACTTCGCCTTCGCTACTCTCCGGTCCATAGCCATAGACGGGGCCGCGATAATTCGCCGAACCATCGAACCGGCGATCGATTTCGCCCGGTTCGTCTTCACGCTTAACGAGTTTGGTTGCTTGGTTCATCGCTTACGGAATCACTCGCACGGGAAGTTGTGCCGCTGCGGGTGCGACGGCGCCCAGCAAACTTCTTATTACGCTTCTACCGGTTGATTCAGGCACCTCTACAATGTCGTTAGGCCGCAGCAAGACATCATCCGCCTCTTTGCGGGCGATCAGCTTCAAGTTGACGTACAACTCTGACTGCGCCCCCGAACCCGCGGCTTGCCGCACGATATGCACGCGCTCCGTTTTGGAATCGCGCAGCGGGCCGCCCGCCATCGCAATCGCGCGCGAGACCGTGATTGGCTCTCTGAGTGGCAACGCCTTCGGACTATAAACGTTGCCGACGACATAAACCTGATCCGCTTCCGGAATCGTTATGATGTCGCCGGCCTGAACGTAAGGATTGGCCTGCTCTTCTCCGCGCAAAGTGTCGTTCAAACGGAGGCTGATGAATCCACCTTGATCGCGAGAACCGGAAGCGCTCTCGCACTTTTCTGATTGCGGACTGCGGATGATGTTGATGGTTTGTCCGGCCTTTTCTGATGGCCCCTTGGCGTAAGTTAACAGCTCGAGCAATCGCACGCGGCGTTGCATCTGGTAACGGCCCTGCTCGTTCACGGCGCCGATGAGGGCCACCTCGCGCGCGTGATATTCCTTGATGAAAACATCCACCGGCAGATTGCGATAGAACCTTGCATAACGCATGCTGATCTCTTTCGACAACTCGCCTTCGGTTTTGCACGCGGCCTGAATATCACCCTCGATCAACGGCATGCGAATCATTCCGTTACCTTCCACGCGCACGGCATCACGTGAAAGCTGTGGTCGATTGTAGATGCGGATGTCGAGGAGGTCACCCGGTCCGATGCGATATCGGTCCCCTGATTCAGATGAAGACTTTGCTACCGAGGGGAGCGGACTTGGGCTAGGATTTGAATTCGCTGGCTGTGCTCTCGCCGCCAGACTGAGCGCGGCGATAGCGAGTGCTGTCCTGAGGATGAGTCTAGAATCAACGCCTTCGTATTTCATTCTGTTCACTCTCCGCCCACCTGTCCAATAAGCTTCAGCTTGTCGAAGAATCTGTAGAATAGCTCTTATTCACACCCTGCTTTCTAAAGGAATCCTTTGGGAAAACAGCCGCGTAGCGGCGAAATGTTTATAGCTTGCTCGCACACCCATTTGTTCTTCCTTCGTGAAATCAAAAAGTGCGTCTCGTCTATAAACATTTCGTGCCTACGGCACCTTTTCCGACAGACTCCTAAGACAACGTGTGGATGAGAACTAGCTACTATCAGATTTACCTACAAAATAGTTGACGCACGTCCGACTCCTCACTTTCCCGCCAGACCAATCCGCCGCGACAGCAGCGCCTCGCGCATGTGATTGGGATGCGCGAGGTTAAGCACAGTGTTACTGACCAGTACCATCAACTCGTCATGTTCGCGACGAAATGCGCCCGTGAGCGGCTGGTCCTGAGTTTTCACGATTACGCCTTCTCGGACCCATTGCCAGAATTGCTTCTGGGTGGTCCAGAACTCTTTGCGGTCACGACAAACGACCAGCGCCGTCTTCTTTTTCTTTTTTTTCTTTTCTTTCTTAGCCATTTTCGTACAACAGGCTGCCAGCCTGTTGGCTTAACTCGATATCAGCTCTCGTTTTCGGAAACCCCAACAGGCTGGCAGCCTGTCGTACAGCGACAAGCTGAAGCTTATCGGACGTAACTTTCCCTCAGGCATGCTCTTCTCGAAATTAAATTCACGAAGACATGTCGCGACCCCGAAGGGAAACCTCTTCAACGAGGCAGGTTCCAATTTTCAAAAGTAGCATAGACTTTAGTCTGTGAATCCTGGCCGACAATTCACAGACTAAAGTCTATGCCACTACCCCGATCGCGAAACAAGCGCGAAACTAATTCGGCGCGCCGTTTTACTCCAAACTTGACGAAGATATTTCGCAAGTGGAATTTAATTGTCTGTTCACTGACTTGCAGTCTCGTTCCTATTTCCGCATTCGTTAATCCTTGCGCACAACAGAGCGCTACCTGCGCTTCGCGACGACTCAAACTGCGAAGATTGACGATTCGCTTCACTGGGACTGCCAACGACGCCAAACCGTGTTCGTTTTCCACTCCTTTCGGGTAAGCAGGCAAGCCCATGGCGCGACGACGCGCCAGGATCTCTTCCGGCGAAAAAACCAGATAGACAATTGGCGGTTGATTGCTGCCATTATGCCCCGCGACCTTTTGGCGCTCGATGCTCAGTTTATTCGCCAGCCCGATCAAGCCTCGCCGCACGCTGCTGTAGCCGTTAATGCCCGTCAGGCTCATTAACCGGCGGGTTGTAAACGAGGCGACGCGCGTTCCCACAGTTGCGATTTCCGCCAGCATCGCCGAGTAAAGTTGATGTTCGACCGTCGTGTGGCTCAGGGCCACCAGTGCCATTGCCTGGCCGGTCATCGCCTGTTCGGGATTCTCGCCAAAAGAGTAGGTCGCCAGAGCAACTGCCGTTGAGCTTGATCCCTTGCCAGTGTTCATTTGTGCGCTCTCGGAGTCGCGAAGTGCCGGGAGGAAAACTGTCGTACGGAATCCTTAACGTGCGATGGATACTAAACGCCGATGCGTTTCCCGCCAGATCGCACCGAGGGTTCCGACTTTTTTCATTCGATTAGGTTCAAGAGACTAATTCTTTGACTTCCGAAGTGTCAAGAAATTTCTGGCATACCGTTTAGCAGGACTGGTGTAATTAAAAGTGGGACTTACTAATCATTCCCATTCACACCCGGTTTCAACCGGGTGAATGAGGGCGCATCAGGAATTCTCCAAACCGTTTCAACGGTTTTCTCCTTGTATTAGCGGCATTTCAGGATAGGCCTGGAAAATCGCGCGTCGAACGCAAACCATTGAAACGGTTAACTGAAGTTTTCGTTACCTCTCGTCCACCCGGTTGAAACCGGGTGTGAATGAGTGTTAGTCGCACTCTTAATCGCTCTCGTCTCTATGGTTTATTTAAGAGTATCTAAGAGCTGGAACTCTACTTTTTGAAGATCCTCTTCAACCTGTTCACGATTGATCTGACCTTCGACGGCTTCTCTTCTTTCTTACGCTCGGGCTTCTTTTCTTTGTTCGGAGTCGGAACCGGCGACGGTGAGGCCGAAGCTTCCGGACTCGGCGAAGCCGTGCTCGCGACGTTGGCATTAGCCGCCTGATTCGCGTTGCGCGCGGCATTGCTTTCCCCCAGGCGCAAGGTCAACGCAAGCGAAGCCAGCATTGCAATCAGAGCAATCATCGCGGCTAGTGCTATTCGCGATTTGAGCGAGACACGGCCGGCCGTTTCCCTCTCCAGCGGCACACTTACGCGATCAAATTGAGGGTGCACTGGACTTGGTTCCGCCGCCACGGCACTTGCCGACAAGGCCGGTACTGCCGCTCCAGTTACTAATGTCCCAGTCTCGTTGGTGTTAGCCGCTTGGACCTGTCGCAGTGTGGCAAGGTCGATAACCAATCTTCCCGATGGACTCTGAGTGCCCGCGTGCCGCAGCGCTTCCCAGGTTGCCGAACCCGCGCTGTCCGCATGTTCCAGCCCCAGTTGTTCGGCTACGGCGTGCAACTCTCGGCGAAATTCATCGGCATTCGGTGGACGATCCGCGGGGTTCTTCGCCAAAGCATGTTCGATCACACGTTCGAGTTCCGCGGGAATGCCAGGCACAAGTTCACGAAGAGGGCGCGGCAATTCGGTGACCTGTTTCATCGCCAGAGCCAGCGGCGTCTCAGCACTGAACGGCACGACACCGGCCAGCATCTCGTAGAGAATGACCCCAAAGCTGTAAACGTCCGATGCGGGAGTTAACGGCGCGGCGCCGGTGCATTGCTCCGGAGACATATATCGCGGCGTGCCGATGATGGCGCCTACTTGAGTCAAGGTGTTGTAATCGTCATCTTCATGTTCTTCCACCATGAACTTCGCGACGCCAAAGTCCAGCACCTTTACCACTGCCGGCACGTTCGGCCGCTGCTCGATGAAGATGTTTGCAGGTTTCAGATCGCGATGAATCAGCCTGCCATCGTGCGCGGCGCCCACCGCCGCGGAGGCTTGCAGGATGATTGAAACGGCGCGCGCCTGATCTAGCGGCCCTTCCCGCGCCAGCAACTCGCGCAGCGTTTGGCCTTTGAGCAACTCCATCACGATGTAAAGATAGCCGTCGCTAGTGGCGCCGAAGTCAGTTACGGTAACCGCATTCGGATGTTGCATGTGCCCGGCGGCGCGGGCCTCGCGGCGAAAACGTTGCTGCGCCGTCTCATCGCCAACGAACCGTTGGCTAAGAACCTTGATCGCGACAGAACGGTCGATTAGAAGATGTGTGGCGCGATAAACCGTTCCCATGCCGCCGCCACCGAGACGCTCGTCCAACCTGTACTTGCCATCGAAGACCTGGCCAATCAGACGATCGACGGGAGCGTCGACTAAAGTGTCGTCAGCTCGCAATGGCATAAAATCGTCGGGACACACATGTGTGTTATCAGGAAATCGCCGGCCGCATCTTGGACATGAAAGCATGATTGAAGATCATTAGAGAGACGCCTAATCATTATCGCCTAAACCGCAGAGGGAGTGTTAGCGAGGAGCCCTAAAAGTAAGTTAAGAGCCGGCCTTGATAACGCAATGGAAAGGCGTATCATGCGGACGGCTGCACGCGTCCATTGGTTGAGTTCGCGTCGAAACGTTAGCCATGAATAAAATGATATCCCACAGCCCTGAATCCATAACCCTTACCATTGCTTTGTGCTTAGCCTGCTCCGGTCCACTGTCATTCGCCCAATCTCCCGCACGTGAAAAGCCTACGCTCAAGGACTTCGGCTCGAGCCTTAAGAGACTAAAATGGGATCCGACGAAGAAAGCTGCCGTCGAAACGAAAAGCAACGAAGACAAGGCGAATGATTCGAACCAAGAAGATGTAGTGCGGGTAGAAACGTCACTCGTGGTTAGCGATGTGCTGGTCCTCGATGGGCATGGTCGGTCTGTGCAAGGCCTGAAGCGTGATGATTTCTTGGTGATTGAAGACGCAAAGCCTCAGACCGTGGGAATGTTCTCGCTCGGAGATGACGCAACAGTTCCACGCTCGATCGTGCTCATTATTGATTACAGCTCCAGCCAGTTTCCCTTTATCAATACGAGCATTGCGGCGGCCAAGATGCTCGTGGATAAAATCGCTCCTATTGATCGCATGGCAATCGTCACAGACGACGTCGAACTACTCCAGGACTTCACCAATGACAAGAAGAACCTCAAAGACAAGCTCGAGTCTTTGCGAAAGCGCAGTTCCAGTTGGGACGCGCCTAACTCCTCACCCAGGCAACATTTCGGCCGCAGCGCCCAGTACAGCGCGCTTCTGGCTACCCTGCGAGAGATGTTCGATGAAGAAGACCAACGGCCGATTATTATTTTTCAAACAGATGGAGATGAAGCGGCTCTCCTTCGAAATCCGATCACAGTTCGGCAGGTCCCTCCTAATCTGCCTGAAGATCTGCGGAAGGAAGCGGAGCGGGCGCTTTCTAATTGGCAAAAAGACCAACGCAATAAGCCGCGAGAGTTCAGCCTGAACGACGTTTACAGAGCTGTAGAAACATCGCGCGCTATTATTTACACGGTAATTCCCGGATTTCAACTACTCGGACTTAGTCTCGAGGAACAGATTGCGAAGATGAAAGCGGAACAGGAGCGAACGCTTCAGTCATGGAACGCGAGGCTGCCAGACCACTTCCGGACAGATGTCCTGAAGCGAGAGCAGGATCGTTGGGCAAGAACGCCGCCGGAAGCGCGCAGATACGAGGTTGGCGAGGAGATCAAAGTCCAGGCATCATTGGCCGTGGTGGCAACAATCTCGGGCGGCTGGACGGCGTTTCTCGAGGAGCCATCGCAGGCGGATGAGATTTATTCACGAATCTTTTCTGATATTAATCGACGCTACGTCGTTGGTTATTATCCAACCAACAAAGAACACAACGGCAAGCGCCGGAAGATTAGTATCGAGGTACGTGGTCATCCCGAATACCTGGTGATGGGTCGCAAATCCTATTATGCTCCCGCTGAACAATAACAGCAGCGACTCTGTAAACAATTGACGATGAAGAATCGTGCTACCAACTTCGGCCCGCTCGAATACTGGATCTTTTTGCCACCGGTAATTCTGATGCTGCTTATCGTCGCAATTCATTTCGGAGGTCTTGGGACGCCACTCTTCCTGCAGCTTAATCATATCAGCGAGCGAGCCGGCGACTTCATCTGGATAGGCTTAACGACACTCGGCGATGGATTGGTTGTATGCGTGCTGCTCTTGCCTTTTGTTCGGCGCAAGCCCGAATTGGTCTGGTCGATGGTGCTCTCGTGGCTCTTGGTGGCGCTTTTCGTAAAAGGAATCAAGAATCTGATCAATGTGCCCCGTCCGCTATCCGTGCTTTCGGCGGCCGACTTTCATGTCATCGGCGCGCCATACCGATTTAATTCGTTTCCTTCGGGCCACGCCGCGGTGGCCGCCACGTTTGCGGCGACTTTCTGTCTTTTTTACAAGCAAAAATGGCTGCGCGCACTCTTAGTGGTCGTCGCCTTATTGATCGGTCTCTCTCGTGTGGCGATGGGTTTGCATTGGGTTACGGATGTTCTGGCGGGATTCCTCGGCGGGTGGTCATTGGCGATCTTGGCATATCCGATTGCCGCTAAGTTGCGCTTTGGCGTCAGCCCCGTGACGCAGACGATCATCGGGGTCATTCTTCTGGCGGCCGCTGTTAGAATGTTATTCGTCAATCATACCGATTACGAGCAAGCGTTCAGACTGCAACAAGCAATTGCATTAGGTTCGCTGCTGCTGACGGCAGGGAACATTTATCGGTGGCGGCTTTCCGCCAGCGGGTCGACTAGTGATTCGATCGGCAAATTAACTTAGGTCATTTCATTTGCGACGGCCGCGCGCTCGACAAGAGCGGACGCTGGCCTGGTCGGAATTGCATCAGGAAGAATTGATGCCCGACTGGTGTCTAGTTTCGAATGGTGAAGAGCCGTTCAAGATCGAACCGCTTAAAATAGGTGGCAGCTATGTACCCAGCAGTGAAAGAGGTTTTGCCGCACGACGATTACATGCTGACGGTTGTCTTTGACAATGGCGAGAAGGGCGTGCTCGAAATGAAACCTATGCTGGATTTCGGTGTTTTTCGACAACTGAAGGATTACGACACCTTCAAACGGGTGCATGTTGCTTTCGACACGATCGAATGGGAGTGCGGCGTCGATCTGGATCCAGAGTTTGTCTACGCCAAGTGTATGTCAGCCGTGCCGGCATAGGCGAGGTTTGAATCGTGCAAAGGCCACGCGTAGCTCTTACGGTGATGCTGATATCCTCACATGAAATGATCAATCGTGCGGCCCATTGCTATTCCGATACCGAGTAGCCTGTTGGCAACGATGCTGTAATTGATTAATTCTCACTCAGAGCCGCCGCTCGATCGATCGCCGCTGATTCGGGTTCCGGCATCTGCTCCAGCGCCGTCTCAGTCCGCAAGCGATTCTGAAATGCCGCGTGCACGAATGAAGCGAACAATGGATGCGGCGCCAGTGGTTTTGATTTAAATTCTGGGTGGAATTGGCAGCCGAGAAACCATGGATGTTCGTCGCGCGATAACTCAACGATCTCGATGAACTTTCCATCAGGCGATGCCCCGCTGAAGATCAGTCCGCCTTGCTCCAGAGTTTCTCGAGACTTGGGATTGAATTCGTAACGATGGCGATGGCGTTCGCCAATTTCTTCCGCGCCGCCGTAAATCTCCCGCGCCAGCGAACCTTGAGTCAGCAAGCACGGCCAGGCGCCGAGCCGCATCGTGCCTCCCATCTCTTCGACGTTAACCAAATCGCGGAGCTTGAAAATAATTGCGTGCGGCGTTTCGACATTGAATTCGGTCGAGTCCGCGTCTTTAAGGTCACAGACG
>QHXE01000355.1 GCA_003222835.1 Acidobacteriota bacterium
ACTCTTTCTGCCATCTGTGTCCTTAGAAATCCTCTCCTGACCAGGACTCTGTATCATCGCATTCACAAACCTGCGCGTTTCGCCAAAGCACTCGCCTCGCGATTCGCTTCTTCAATTACTACGCTTTCATCCACCGTCAACTCCCCATCGCGCATCACGACGCGTCCATCGATTATCGTCACCCGCACGTCAGAAGGCTGGGCCGAATAAGCAAGGGAGGAAATCACATCTTGCTTCGGGCTGGAATGTAGTTGTTTGAGATCGACGACGATTACATCAGCGCGCTTGCCAATCTCAAGACTGCCGATTTCGTTTTCCAATCCCATTGCGCGCGCGCCGTCAATCGTTGCCATGCGCAGAGCGCGTGCCGCCGGCAAGACCTCCGGGCCGTGCAGAGCCTTCTGCAGCAATGCCGCCGTGCGCATTTCGGTAAACATATCCAGCCGGTTGTTGCAGGCCGCGCCATCCGCGCCGAGAGAAACTGAAATGCCGCGCGCGAGCATTTCAGAAACGCGCGCAATTCCGGATCCCAACTTCAGATTTGACGAGGGACAATGCGCGACATTTGTCTTAGTTCGCGCCAGAGTCTCCATTTCTTCATCATCAAGATGAATGCAGTGAGCCAGCAGCACGTGGGCCCCCGAGATTCCCAGCGAGTCAAGATATGCAACGTTGCGTAAGCCGCTCTCGCGCTCCACAATCTCGCATTCGCCCTTGTTTTCGGAAGCGTGAGTGTGAATCATCACCCGATGCTTCCTGGCCAGTTCTGAAACTTCGATCAACAGTTCACGCGTGCAACTGACTGCAAACCGCGGTGCGAAACAACATCGCACACGACTATCGGCGCGTCCGTGCCAACTCTCAATCAACTCAACCGATTCGCGAATAGATTCGCGCGTTTCTTCATGCAACTCTGACGGCACTTCGTCGCCCTTGTCCATCATGCACTTTCCGACCGTCGCGCGAAATCCGCTTTCTTCAACGACGCGCAGGACTTCTTCCGTGTGCCGCACCGTTTCCATGGTCAACGCGCACGTCGTGCCGCCCTTTATTAGTTCCGCAATACCGAGCCGCGCCGACGCGCGAATCGATTCTTTCGTGTGCGCCGCTTCCATCGGCCAGACACGCTTCTTGAGCCAGTCAATCAGCGCCAGATCGTCCGCCGCACCGCGAAACAGAGTTTGGCAAAGATGAATGTGCGTCTGCACAAAGCCGGGCAGCACGACGCAGTCGGTCGCATCGATCGTCTCAGCAGCGTCCGAGCCAATCCGTTTGCCGATTTCAGCAATGCGCCCTTCGCGAATAAACAGATCGCCGCTAACGATGGAGTTGTTTTGATCCATCGTCACAATCGTGGCGCCTTTGATGAGAATCGATCCGCTCATTAAGGGAAGTGACCGGGCGGATTATGCGAGGATCAGCGAAGCTCTGTAAAGCCTGAACGCTGAAGCATAGAATGATCGAAAGAATCTCATAGGTAAGGAAGGGTGGCTTGCCCCCGCTGGCTCAGAAAAGAAGATCAGGAATGTTTCTCTCTACTTCACCTTTGACAGCCAGCGGGGGCAAGCCACCCTTCCTTACCTGTGAGGTCATATAGTTGAGTTCTAAACCCACCGGGTTAGTCAATCATTTCTTTTCAGTCGATGCGGCTACAGCCTTCTTTTGTTCGGCCGGCGCTGCGTCCGCGGGCTCCTCGCGAACCGGCAGGCCCAGCGCACGCTTTACATCAATCTCAACGCGCCGTAACACTTCCGGATTCTCTTTCAAAGTCTGCTTCGCGTTCTCGCGGCCCTGGCCCAGCCGTTCGCCTTTGTAAGAAAACCAGTTCGCGCGAGATGCCTTCGCCGTACATGATATCGAACTCGGCCTCACGGAACGGCGGTGCAACCTTGTTCTTGGCGACTTTAACCTTAGTGCGGTTTCCGACAACGCGGTCGCCGTCCTTGATGGCGCCGATGCGGCGAATGTCGAGCCGCAAAGACGAATAAAACTTCAGTGCGCGACCGCCGGTCGTGGTTTCGGGATTGCCGAACATCACGCCAATCTTCTCGCGAATTTGATTGATGAAGATGAAGCAAGTGTTCGACTGCGCTACGATCGCGGTCAGCTTACGCAAGGCCTGCGACATTAGACGCGCCTGCAAGCCGGGCAGCGAATCACCCATTTCGCCGTCGAGTTCCGCGCGCGGCACCAGTGCCGCGACTGAATCGACTACGATCACATCGACACCATTCGAGCGCACCAGAGCCTCGGCAATTTCCAGCGCCTGCTCGCCTGAATCTGGCTGTGAAATCAGCATGTCGTCAATCTTCACGCCAAGTTTTGCCGCGTATTCGGCATCCATCGCGTGTTCGGCGTCGATGTACGCCGCTACGCCGCCGGCAAGTTGTGCCTGCGCCACGATGTGCATCGCCAAGGTTGATTTGCCGGAACTCTCAGGGCCGTAGATTTCGATGATGCGGCCACGCGGCACGCCGCCGACGCCGATCGCCGCATCCAGCGACAACGAAGTCGTCGATATCGCCGGCACGTCGGAAACATCGCGCTCGCCTAAGCGCATAATCGATCCTTTGCCGAATCTCTTTTCAATGTTGAGCAGCGCGGCTTCGATAGCGCGGCTGCGATCTGCAATTCGATCTTCAGGCATGATAGGCATCTCTTTCTTCTGCTCCTCTTCCGCTTTGGATTTAGTTGTGATTCCGTTCGTCCCACAGCTTAATGGGAGAGAGAATAACACAACTCAAGCAGGAATGGAACAGAGTTGCACGGATGAAACAGAGGTTTGTCCAGAGGGTCAGGAGTTCTCAACCGATTGCGCGGCTCGACAGCCCTCTCTGCGCTACCCATTGTTCGTGGGATGAGATCGCGCAACGTCACTATCAAAGTCCAAAAGGCGCGTAAGAATACTCCGGTTGGACCGTTTCGTCGAGGCTGAATCAGACTGCTTGCCAGTAAAAGTGCCCGCCGCTGTCGATTCGTGCTAGCTGAGAAAAGCTTTGCTAGGGCCAAAGCGATCGGCGATAAATCCAACTGAACTAGAAGTTCCCCTGCCAGCGGACTCCGCCCGGTTACCGTGCCGGCGCCTGTGGCGACACTAAGCGTGACGCCAGCCCGCTTATCCGCTCGACGACTTGCGCCGAATTACCACAACGCTCGATTTCCATGACAATCGCCGAACCAACGACTGCCGCATCCGCGTACCGCCAAACATCACCAACATGTTCGGGTTTTGAAATGCCAAAACCTACCGCGACCGGCAAATCGGAAAACCGGCGCACGCGTTCGACCAGATGTTCAGCTTCGACGCTCATCTCTTCACGGGCGCCAGTGATACCTGCCCGCGAGACGGCATAGATGAAACCGCTGGCGCACCCGGCAACCATTTTCAAACGTTCGTCGGTTGAAGTTGGCGCGACCAGAAAGATCATGTCAAGCTCGTGTGCGCGAAGGACGGAAGCAAACTCGCTCGCTTCTTCGGGCACAAGATCCGTTACCAAAATGCCATCGACGCCCACATCCTTCGCTTTGTCAGCGAGCTTTTCGATTCCAAATTGAAATAACGGATTGAAATAACTGAAGAGAACAAGGGGAACGTCAGTCTGCTTACGTGCTTCGGCCACGGTGCGCAAAATCTCGGAGAGCCCGAAACCGTGACGCAACGCGCGTTCGGAAGCGCGCTGGATCACTGGCCCGTCCGCCATCGGATCGCTGAATGGCACGCCTAGTTCGATTACAGTGGCACCGGCGCGCGCGAGTTCGACGATTAGTTCGCGCGTGGTTTCAAGATCGGGATCGCCGGCAGTAATAAAGGGGATGAAGCCCTTTCTCCGCTCCCGCTTCAAAGCATTAAACGCTCTGGTAATTTGACTCACGTTGTCAGTTCGTTACAGAACCGCGAGCGGTAGCGACCGGCCCGCTTTCCTTAAGCAGTCTTCTTCAACAAGACAAAGGCCGGTCGCTACCGCTCGCGGTTCTGTAACGACTCCCGCACCGTGTCCACATCCTTGTCGCCGCGACCTGACAAGTTGACGATTAAGACCTGATCGCTCGTCACCTCGCGCGCAACTTTCAACGCGTGCGCCACGGCGTGCGCGGACTCCAGCGCGGGAATAATTCCTTCCAGCTTCGACAAAGTTTGAAAAGCTTCGAGCGCTTCATCGTCGGAAACGCAGGTGTATTCGACGCGTCCGCTGTCATGAAGGAACGCGTGCTCGGGTCCAATGGAAGGATAGTCGAGGCCTGCGGAGATCGAGTGCGTCGTCGCAATCTGTCCCCGCTCGTCTTGCAGCACATAACTCATCGTGCCTTGTAACACGCCGGGCCGGCCTCCGCCATTCGCGTTGAATCGCGCCGCGTGCTGGCCCAATTCGCTGCCGATGCCGCCGGCTTCGACGCCAATCATACGCACGGAGTCATCGGCGAGAAACGGATGGAAGAGCCCGATGGAATTCGATCCGCCACCAACGCAGGCAAACAAACAATCGGGCAAGCGGCCTTCCTTCTCCATAATCTGCGTGCGAGTTTCGCGTCCAATCACGCTTTGGAATTCGCGGACCATCAGCGGATATGGATGCGGACCTAGCGCGCTGCCCAGCAAGTAATACGTATCGGCGACATTAGTTACCCAGTCACGCAGCGCTTCGTTAATTGCATCTTTCAGGGTGCGCGATCCGGCCTCAACTTCACGCACTTCGGCGCCGAGCAGTCGCATGCGAAAGACATTCAGGGCCTGCCGCCGCATGTCTTCCGATCCCATGTAAACAACGCAATCCAGACCGAACAGCGCGCAAACGGTCGCCGTTGCGACGCCGTGTTGACCGGCCCCCGTTTCCGCGATGATGCGTTGCTTGCCCATGCGTCGCGCCAACAGAAGTTGTCCGAGCGTATTGTTGATTTTGTGCGCGCCGGTGTGCAGGAGATCTTCGCGCTTGAGATAGATGCGGGCGCCGCCCGCGGACTCAGTTAAGCGCTGCACAGAGAAAAGCGGGGTCGGGCGTCCCGCATAATCTCTTAAGAGAGAATCAAGTTCTTCTCGAAAACTTTCATCTGCACGTGCAGATTCAAACGCCGCCGCCAACTCCTCCAACGGCGCCATCAAAGTCTCCGGCACGAAGCGACCGCCGTATCGGCCCCAGTGTCCGAGCGAATCAGGTTGAGTTACTTGTTTCACGTGATTAGTTTTGCGCGCGAGGACAGTATAACGCACTCTCCTAAGCCTCGCATGATCGTCGGCACAACTGACCGGCAGCCCGTTCACGGATAGAGACGATAGGACTCGTTGGCTTGCTACATGCTATTAATTTGTGATAAATGCGCCCTCGCAGTTTGCCAAAAGTCTCAAATCACAGAGGAGTAAACTAATGCTCAGAGCTGTTTTGGCGGTGATCGTTAGCTATATCGTGATGTTCCTGCTGATTTTCGCGGCTTTTAGTTCCGCGTATCTGATATTGGGCGCTGATCAGGCTTTCAAACCCAAGTTGTTCCTGGCTTCGAATCGGTGGATTGCG
>QHXE01000356.1 GCA_003222835.1 Acidobacteriota bacterium
ATGCTGAAGGTTGCCGAAGCCGAAATGCGCCAGATGGGTTTGTCGGATCGCGACATCTCTCACGCGCGTAAGGCCGAGCAACGACTAAAAGTCATGTTGCAGCAGTGTCCGCAATCTAACCTGCGTCCTGACACCGAACTCAGATTGCGCGAAGCGCAAGACAATCTAGCGATGCACAACTTGAATATTGCTCGCTTCTATCTCGATGCGCGCTATTCAAATCATAAAGGCGGCCTCAAAGGCGGGCAGGATCGTCTGAAAGAGATTGTAGAGAAGTACCCGAACTTTTGTTTGATGGACGAAGTGCTTTTTCGCTATGCCACGACCTATCAGGAAGAAGAAGAGCCGGACGAAGCGGCCAAGCTTTACCAGCAACTGGTGCGCGATTTTCCCAACAGCGAGTACGTCGAAAAGGCCAAGGATCAATTAAAGATCATCGGCGCGGCGATCCCGGATGCCGACCTGATCAAGAAGAGCCTGCCACCTTGTGAAAAGCTTACGTTCATGCAGAACATGATGCAGCAGCTTACCGGTAGCGCGAACGTCACTACCAGCCGCGATGGCATCCTAATCACGAGACATGGCGAGGGCACTGACCTAATCGACAAAGCGATTGCCAATAACGGCACGCTCCCTGATAATGCGCTGCCACAGCCGGTGTTCGACCGTACCCAGCGCCCTCCGGCGAATCCGCAACCTTCACCGGTTCGATCAACGCCAAATGGGACTCCGGCAAACCAGATGAATCCTGCAACGCCAGCCACGCGCCCGCGTCAGATTCAGACGCCGACTCCCCAGCCATGAGTCACATTGAAGAGAGCGCACGCACGGACCGCATGCGATTTATCGGGCATAATGCAAACATTATCTCGATCTATTGAGAGGCCGACGTGGTGCGGCAGATGAATCCGGATCTAAAGCGCATTCCTGGCGTCGACTATAACTTCTCGCAAAACATCGAACACAATGTCGAGGAGGCAATGTCCAGTTCCCCTAACCCTCAATTTGATAGTTATCACCCCTTAGCCCATTTCTTTCTCTTGCTTGTCTGCGCCGCGCTTACCGCCTGCGGCAAGGTAACTAAGGGCGTTGAGCTGGAGGCATCAAAAGTGGTGACCGAGAAACAGCCTGCACCGGCAGCGATATAAATGTGGGTGAGAAACCAGTATTCCCTTTGCTGAGCTTAATGATGTGACCAACTCTGTGTTTTAGATCTGTTTGTACGGCGACGTATAGGTCTCCGCGATCATCCACCGTGATCCCTTGAAGTTGTCTAAAGTTGCCGGCAAACGTGGCGATCGGTTTCAACTCATCATTAGCCGTGGTAGAGGTAAACCGGCTATATAAAGCAAGCCATTCACATAACAGAGGGCTTCCGGTGATATTGAGTCGCGGCGATCGATGAGCCGATGAAGCTGATGATCGGTATCCAGCATGTACAACACGTTGTCCTCTTCGTCGGCAATATACAGATTGCCCTTATCGTCGTAAGCCAAGCCCTCAGGCCGGGTGATGCCGTACCTCTAGATTCGGGCAAAGGTCGGATCTGGTTGGTTGACGAGGCAAACGCTCTCTGAGCTTGGGCCTGGTAGTTTCTTGGCGAGAGTGCCGGTACACGGAAGACAGAACAAAACAGGTCCAAGGAAATTGATACTTTGAACGCTGAGCTGCAAAACTTGCGTTTTGGCTCCCAGGGCCAGCGTGAGACAATTAGCTCGCCCTAAAATGGCGACCAATCTTCAAAACGTACTGGACGAGCTGGGGCGACGGCACCGATCCGCCGCTAGAGTCGTGGTTGCTTTTTTCATCCTGGATTTGGTGTTACTGGCTATAGCTTATTTCGCCGGAGCTTCGCTTTATCGAACGGGCGATCCCTCGATCATCATGGGCTTATGGATTGCGATTCTGGTATTTGGGCTCGGAGCGTTCGTGCTTAGGCGTACAAAGTTTGCAGCCCTCCGTCTCAAAGACATCGCCGCGGTCAAAGGAACTTCCGCCTTGTTGAAGACGTTGCAGGACACCACCATTCAAGTGGCATCCATAGGCGGCGCGATCGCCTTGATGGGATTCATGGTCACGATCCTTACCGGCGACTGGACTAATATGCTGCGGGCGTCGGGCGTCGCCGGCATCGTTCTAGTTTACGGCTATCCCTTCCGCAGCGCGTGGCAACGAGTAGTGATTCAGCTTGCGTGAGATTATCGTCGAACTGGTTCGCTGTTGGCGGGTTCCGCCAACCTCATTCCATGAGTTCCGGTGCTGGCTACTTTTCCACCACTTCTCCGACGAAGGAAACCAGCGCCATCTTCTTTGGAGATCAGGCCTTTGTGAATCAAATCATGAACCGCCGTTTCAAAGGTAACCATTCCGTGCGCCCTTCCGGTCTGCATCACGTTGGAGATCTGGTGCGTCTTCCCTTCCCGGATAAGATTCGCGACTGATGGTAGGTTGACTAGAATCTCGACGACTGGAACACGGCCCTGGCGATCGGGTCGCGGCAGCAACGCCTGGGCGACAACGCCGCGCAAACTCTCGGACAGCATGACACGAATCTGCGTCTGTTGGCCCTCGGGAAAGACATCGATCACCCGATCAATTGTCTTGATGGCGCTATTGGTGTGCAAGGTGCCAAAAACGAGGTGGCCGGTTTCAGCGGCCGTGATGGCCAGCGAAATCGTTTCCAGATCGCGCATCTCTCCTACCAGGATGATGTCAGGATCTTCGCGCAGCGCCGCTCGTAACGCGGCGCCGAATGACTTTGTGTGGCTGGAGACCTCTCTCTGGCTAACCAGGCAATTCTCGTTTTCGTGAACAAATTCGATTGGATCTTCGATAGTAATAATGTGTGATTGCTGCTCTCGGTTAATTGTGTGAATCAACGATGCCAGCGTGGTGCTCTTGCCCGAGCCGGTGGGGCCGGTAACCAAAACCAAACCCTCGGAAGCATCGATTAAACTCGCCAGTTGTTCCGGAAGGTCCAGCTCGCTGATGGTCTTGATGGTTTCCGGAATCAGACGAAAGGCGGCCGCGATGCCATGTCGCTGCATAAAGACGTTAACGCGGAAGCGCCCAACTCCAGCCAGTGGATAACTCAGATCCAGATCCCAATTTTCGGTAAATAGCTGCCGCTGTTTCTCGGTGAGAATTTCAAAAATCAGACCTTGACAAATCTCGGCGGTCACACTGCGGTAGCTCTGCTTCATCATCTCGCCATGGATTCGCATAAACGGCGCAGAGCCAGAGGTCAGGTGCAGGTCAGAGGCACCTTGTTGTTTCATTTGCCTGAGAAGGTCGTCTAGTCGGGCCATGTTTTATTTCTCAATCTCCGTTGGTCGAATGGACAAGTTGACTGTGGCACACTGATGAGTGCACATTCGCGTCCCTCGAGTTTCGTCATCGCCAAGTTTATCAATCGCGAACGTGGAACCGAGGAGGTAGGACACCGCAATCCTTAGAGAGGAACTGAGTTGCGTTCGCGGGACTGGCGAATCGAAGGCTTTAACTCATTCCCAAGTCTCGCGTTCAAGCTGCCGCAGCGAGACAAAAATCACTATAGCAAAAACAATAGTCCGGCGACTAGCTCTTTTATCGAACGGCGGTGCGACAAGTAACGTCCACGCAAATCTGGCTGAGTTTTTCCCAACTGAGAGGCAGCCACTAGTCTGACAGAGTTCGGACCAACCCACCACAAAACTCCCTGTTTCAAAGAGAAATCAATCCTGGCACTGACATTGCTCTTAGGCGACGCGGCACTGATTTTCGGCGCCGTTCCGGAAAGCGAGATTGACAGGTGAAAACGATGAAAGCTCAGGCCGTCGCCAACCGAAATCGAAAGTGGCACTCCGCCAGTGGCCGCTCGATCGTTGAGACGCTGATCGTGGTAACCATCGCAGCCATTCTTACATCGGTGGCGCTGCCCCAAATGATGTCGGCTCGCCGGTTAATGCGGTCGGCCACGTTGCCACGCGAAGTCGCCACTCAGTTGCGCTTCGTCAGGCAACAGGCCATGTCACAGCGGCAAGCGTTCACTTTTCAATACGACGACTCTACCAAGCAAATCACAGTCTTCGATCATAATAACGTCGGCAATTCGACGACGTCGTGCAACATGAGCGGCGCCGCGGTGCTGGCCGCTTCAGGCTATCCGAATACCACATGCACGACGACGCTATTGACCATTCCGCTGGCCGGCAGTGGTGGGCTGCCCGCCAGTGAAGTCTCATACGGTATTCCGAGTGGTATCAGCTCATCTGCCCTGAGCGATACGACCACTTTGACTTCGCTGAGTTCCAATAAGGTTTACGTAACTTTTCAATCAGACGGCACGGTAGTCGACACTAACGGCAACCCAACCAATCGCACGCTCTTTTTCTACAACAACCAGGTTGCCGCACAGACGGCAGCCGCCATCTCCGTTCTCGGGGCTTCCGGGAGAATTAAAGTCTGGAGGTATGACACCAGTGCAAGCAAATATGCTGAATAAGAAATCCGGACGCATCCCGTCGCGCAAAGGTCTTAACTCTGAGTCGGGCGTTACGATTCTTGAAATGGTCGTGGCAATGCTGGTATTGACTGTGGGCCTGCTCGGCCTTGCCGCTTCGATTGGTTATGCCGTTACCGTCAGTAATAAGGGGCGCAACATCACTAACACCAAGCTGCTGGTAGTCTCATGTCTCGAACAGATGGAGACCCTGAGAAACACCCAGCAACTTACGTTTGCACAGATTGCCAATGTTGGCGACCCGGGACTTAGCACGGGAAACTTCGGCGGATTTCCAACCGGGTTTCAACCGGTCTCGATCAATCCGGGCCCCGACGGCATTTTCGGCACGGCTGACGATTTGATTAATGCCGGTCCTGACAATATTTACGGCACTGCCGATGATTTCACCGACTACACGTGGGCCGTCGCCGGATTACAACGACAGATAGCCATTACGTCTTTGAGTACCAACCTGAAGCGTATCGAGGTCACCGTCCGCTATCCCGATCCCGACGGACACCTGCGAGACCTGGTAGGCGTCAGCTATCTGAACAACGACGCAACCACCAACTTTTTATAGAAGCAAGCGGTGCGCACAGTAAGCGTGGAGGCAGTTAAATGTTCGCGAATCGCAAACGGCAAGACGGCTTCTCAATGATGGAGTTCATTGGAAGCAGCATTAAATTCGCTCACTCTACTTATAACATGACCGACGCAGAGCAAGGCCTGCGCACTGCCCACGAGATGATCAATCGCGATCTCGTAACCGCGGGTGACGGGATGAAAGGCATCGGCAAAATTACGACGCCCATAGCCTTTGTGCAGAATTATCTGACCAGAACTCCAGTGCTTAATGGGAGTGACATGACCCATGGTGACGTTGGGTTGGTTACGTCCGACGATAATATTCCCGCGAACATTGCCGTTCCGCAGGCGAGTTCGGCGGTTAACTTCCAGACTGGCAGCGATCGCATCTCGATGCTGGTCAAGGACACATCGTTCCCTGACGTTAGCGTGGCCGCTGCAAAGATTAGTCAGGTGGGATCGAATACCAATATCGTTGTGTTGTCCGGCGATATCAACAAATTCCAGGTCGGTGAGATCTATGCGATCGTTTCCCAGGACGCCACTTTCGGCCTGGTATCGGCCGTTAATACCACGACCTTCACCGTGACTTTGACGTCCGGTGATGCTTACTCAATCAATCAAACCGGCGTGACCAGCCCAATCTATACAGTAGCTCAATTGGACCCCACAACTCTGATTAGCACCCAGGCAGTGGCAATTGTCCGGTTGCAGATCGTTCAATACTACGTAGAAGCCAGTGGCTTGCTTCACCGGCGAGTGTTCGGCATTAAAGCAGCGGGCTTCGCCGATAGCATCGTCGCTGAACACGTTACGAACCTACAGTTCCGGTACATGACGAATATCTCCGATGCAAATGGATTTGTGAAACAACCCATTAGGGTGATTACCTCTGCCGAACAAACTGCCGTGCGCGAAATTGAAACCAACATTTCGGTAGAAACCGTCCGCGCAGTCAATGCGACCACGAACGGCAACGCCAATAGTGGCAGACAGTCAATCTCGCAAACCACGGCAACAACGGTACGTAACCTGCAATTCCGGCAGGCGCTCAGCCCGTGAGAGGGTCAAGGATTGCTCAGATCGAAAGGATCTTGGGTTTTGCTGGAAGGAATACTTTTATGACCAAGCACTCTGATAATTATTCCGCGACCACCGCACAAGAGTCGAGATTCTCTGACGCTGAGCGAGGCGCGGCCCTCAGCACAGCCTTGATCGTCATGTCCCTGTTGGCCGCGATTTCGATGACCGTGCTCGCAGTCGTGACGCATGAGGCGCGCATCGCCGGGAGCGACTTGCAAAGAACGCAGACTTTCTATGCCGCGGACGCGGGACTCGAAAAGATGACGAACGATTTCTCAAAGCTATTTACAAAGACGGCCAATCCCACGAACGCGCAGCTCAGCAACATCGCCTCTTCTTATCCTACCGAGTTGACCAACGAAGGCTTTAGTTTCAATCAATCGCTGTCTCTGGACGCAACGGCGAACTCGGGAACGGTTACGATTCCCAATGGAGCTTTCTCCGGTTTGTATGCCAACATTACTCCTTACGTCCTCACGTCGACGGCCACGCAAACAAATACCGGAGTTCAGGTCAGCCTCCAGCGCAAGATGAATAACTACCTGGTTCCGATCTTCCAGTTCGGCATGTTCAGCAACGAAGACATCGAACTGTATCCATTGCCGTCGATGGCCTTCAACGGACGCGTCCATGCAAACGGCAATATCTACGCCAGCGCCAGTACCAGCCTCACGTTTCAGGCCAAGGTGACGACCGCAAACGAATTCATAACGGATGATTGGCGTAATGGAACCGCCCTCGGCTACTACCGTGTGTCCATGACGGTCGGAGGCGTCAACGTCCCGGTTACTATGGGCAGCATGACCGGTGGCCCGAATATTTCCGGAGCCCAGCCCGGTCAGCGTGGCTACTTTCCGGGTTCCCCCAACGGTACGATCAACTCAACCTGGGACACTACTTCCGTCAAGAGTGCCACGTCTGGTGTGGCTAACCAATTCGGTGGACAGCTAATAACCCGCTCAACCGGTGGCGCAAGCTTGCGCCTGCCGATGGAACTCGAAGGCTCCCCATCGCGTGAGCTAATCAAGCGCAAGATGCCCAACGATACGCAGACGCTTTCTGATTCGCGTTTTCACAGCAAAGCTGAGATTCGGATCCTGATTGATGACGAGAGCCCGTCGACTACGGATGCTGCCGGCATTCCGGCCGGGCAGGGCGTAAAGTTGTCTACATTCGATCCTATCCCATTACCTAACCAGGCAGTAGCAGCAAACGGCGGTCGCGCTCTCTGGCGAGTCAGTGACTCAAGCTCCTACGTGGACACATCAACCACTTGCGTACTTCAAAGTCTTTCGAGTTCCCCTACACCGACTCCCACGCCAACCCAAGCCTTAACCGTGCGAGGAGTAAAATCAACTACTCAATCCGTAACGCTTCACGGCACCGCCACGAAGATTCCTGGCGGCGCCGGCATTACCGGAAGAGTCTTGATTCAAATCGTCGACGCCAATGGCAACACGTACGACGTTACGCAACAGATTCTCAGTATGGGCATGACTGAGGGTGAACCGAATGCCATAGTCACCTTGCAACGACCTTTATGGGCTGCTTTCACACAAGGCAGCCGTGATGCCAGCGGCACGACGAATCCAATTTTGAATGGCGACGCGGTCTACAGCAACGCGCTCGTCGATATACTCACCAACACGCACGTCTCGTACGATGGTGAAATCAAGCACGTCAGCGGCAGTTATCCCATCCTCAATACCACTTACGGCTATCTGACGAGCCTCGTCGACGACACGGCTTCGGGCTCCCAGCGCACGCGATCCGATACGCCGCCATCGAACTCACTAACCTCTTTGCAAACTGATTGGGGAGGTGGAAGCACGCCCGCGTCAGCCTGGTATGCCAACAAAGATTGGAACGCGATCGTTCCGATAAATGTTTATAACGTGCAGGAAGGATCTATTAGTGCGGGAATGACCTCCAATGCAGTCTACGAACGCGGCATCACTAATGTGGTAGAGATTAACATGCGCAATCTGGCTCGCTGGATGGACGGTGTGTATGACACTAACCTGCTGGCCGGCACGAACGCCGTCAGCACCAACATTGCGAAGCCAGACGGTTACATCGTGTACGTCTCTGACCGCCGTGGCGATCGGGTGAAATCAATGGTCGATCTGTCCGGCGCCACCATCAATAGCTCGAATGGCATGGTCGATAACGAGGACATTTACGGTCCGAACGGAGTCCTGGATCCGGGTGAAGACCTCCA
>QHXE01000357.1 GCA_003222835.1 Acidobacteriota bacterium
GCGGTTCCGTTCTTATCAAAGCCCGCCGCCAGTCCAATTGGATTACGGAACTCGAGGCCAAAACGATCCAGCTTGCCAAAGGGCTCACTTTGAAATCGGCGCGCGACGAGGTTGCGCACTGGCTTGTTGGTAAGCGTTAGGGAAAGCGAACCTAAAGCAAGCTCATGCGCTGTCTCTGCCGGCAGGCGAAACAGAATCGGGCGCACGATTGAATCGTAGAGTGACAAGTGATGTGCCGGAGCAGTTTATCTTGTCTTCGGATTACTTGTCACTCGTCACTCTTCTTGTTAATATTTTGCGCCAGTGGAATTCACTGAAAAGGCTCGCATCATGGACGGCGCGCGCATGAATCGCGCGCTGGCACGACTAGCTTCTGAAATCGTCGAAGAAAATCACGGCATCAGCGATCTGGTTTTGGTTGGCATCCGCCGTCGCGGAGTTCCGCTTGCTAACCGCATCGCCGATAAAATTTCCGATCTGGAAGGCAAGCGTCCTCCGGTTGGCATCCTCGACATCACTTTATATCGCGACGATCTTTCGACGGTAGGCGCCAAGCCGGTGGTTAGTGGCACCGAGCTGCCGGGAGATATCGAAGGGCGTTGCATCGTGCTAATCGATGACGTGCTTTACACTGGCCGCACCGTGCGGGCCGCACTCGATCAGTTGATCGATTTTGGCCGACCACGGCGGGTGCAGCTGGCGGTATTAATCGACCGCGGTAACGAACATCGCGAACTGCCGATTCAGGCGGACTACATCGGCAAACTAGTGCCGACGAAGAAGAGTGAGATAATCAAAGTGATGCTGACGGAGTTTGACGAAGATGAAGGGGTCGTAATCGTGGAGCGACCGGCAGCAGAAGCTGTTGCGTAGAGCGGCCCACGTGGCCGCTTTTTTATTAGGAAAGATGGTCTTTGTTCTTTCGTACATTGTGCGATCACTCGGATCGCGGGTTAAGAAATCGAAGATCAAAGACCAAAGATCAGAGACCACTCTCTTGTTATGAAACACCTTCTCGGCATCCGCGAACTTTCCGCAGATCAAATTACGCATCTGCTCGATACGGCCGATTCTTTCCGCGATATCTCAAAGCGTGAAATAAAGAAAGTTCCCGCACTGCGCGGTCGGACTGTGATCAATCTCTTCTTCGAACCTTCGACCCGCACTCGCACATCGTTTGAAATCGCGGCGAAGCGCCTGTCAGCCGACGCGGTCAACATCAGCGTCTCCACATCCAGCGTTTCCAAAGGCGAAACGTTGCTCGACACCGCGCGCAATCTTGAAGCGATGGCGCCCGATTGCATCGTTATTCGTCACTCGTCAGCGGGCGCCGCGCAACATCTCGCTCGCGTGTGCAAGGCGGCGATCGTAAATGCGGGGGACGGCTCGCACGAACATCCGACGCAAGCTCTGCTTGACGCGCTGACGATTCGCGAACACAAGGGCCGCGTCGAAGGATTGAAGGTCGCCATCCTCGGAGACATTCTGCATTCGCGCGTGGCGCGTTCAAACATCTACCTGTTGTCAAAGCTTGGCGCCTCTATAAGCGTCGCTGGCCCGGGCACGTTAGTGCCACCGGAATTTGCCGGCCTGATTGAACAAGGCGTGCTGCTCGAGCGCAGAATTGAAGACGCAATCATCGGTGCCGATGTGGTGATGGTGCTGCGCATTCAGCGCGAGCGGCAGACCGATGCTTTCTTCCCGTCAATGCGTGAATACGCCGTGCAATATGGACTGCACCTTAGTCACCTGAATTTGGCGGCGAGCGAAGCGATTGTGATGCATCCCGGGCCGATGAATCGTGGGATTGAAATCGCTTCTGAAATCGCAGACGGCGGACGTTCATTGATTCTGGATCAGGTCACTAACGGTGTGGCTGTGCGAATGGCGGTGCTGTATCTGCTTGCAGGAGCAGGCCAAGACGGAAACGGACCGAGTAGTGGCGGAAGCATGAGCGATGTTGAGGCAGAGTCACGCGCGGCTGGTGGAGTGCGCGGCAGGACTCGAAAGGCGAAACGCGGAACTCGAAACTGAATTCAATGCGCTTACTAATTCAAAACGGCTACGTCATCGATCCTTCGCAAGGCGTCAACACCGGCGGGAATGTTTTCCTCGAGGACGGCCGCGTCGTCGGACTGTCTAATTTCAGCGACGGTGTACCCGAAGGCGCAGAAGTATTTGATGCGACCGGATTGATCGTCGCTCCCGGTTTCATCGACATGCACGTGCATCTGCGCGAACCGGGCCACGAGTATCAGGAAACAATCGGCAGCGGTGCAGCGGCGGCGGTGGCCGGCGGATTCACGACGGTGTGCGCGATGCCGAATACTGCTCCGATAAACGATAATGCCGCGGTCACCAGATTCGTGATCGAACAAGCTGAGCGCGCCGGGCTCGCCAACGTCTTTCCCATTGGCGCGATTACCAAAAATTCCGAGGGCACCGAGTTGGCTGAAATGGGCGAGATGAAAGATGCGGGAATCGTTGCCGTCTCCGATGACGGCCGGCCAGTGCCGACCGCGGGAATTATGCGTCGGGCGATGGAATACGCGCGCGGATTCGATCTGCCAGTCGTCGATCACTGTGAAGACAAGTCGCTAGCTCGTGGCGGCGTGATGCACGAAGGGCATTGGTCTCTCGTGCTGGGAATGCATGGCATGCCTGCCGCCGCGGAAGAAGTCGATGCTGAACGTGATTGCTTGCTCGCGGAATTGACCGGCGCGCGCGTGCATCTTGCGCATGTCTCAACAAGCGGCGCGATTGAGGCTGTGCGACGCGCAAAGGAAAAGGGCCTTCCGGTAACCTGTGAAGTTGCACCTCATCATTGGACATTGACTGACGAAGCTGTGCAGGACTATGACTCGAACACCAAGATGAGTCCGCCGCTCCGCAGCCAGGATCACGTCGATGCAATCCTCGAAGGTCTACGGAATGGGACAATCGATGCTATTGCCAGCGACCACGCTCCGCATCACGCCGATGAAAAGGCCCTGGAGTACGATCAAGCGCCTTTTGGAATCGTCGGCTTGGAGACAGCGATTGGATTGGCTTTGGATCGCCTGGTCCATCCGGGAACTATCTCAC
>QHXE01000358.1 GCA_003222835.1 Acidobacteriota bacterium
CAATAACATTCCAGGCTGCACTCCCAATGCGGTGAATCCCGGCAACCCGAACAACTATATCAAGCTGGAGTGCTTCTCTTACCCGGCACTCGGCCAGCTCGGGAATCTGGGACGCAACACGCTGCGCGGTCCCGGCTTGCAGGACTTTGATTTTTCGATTTTCAAGAACTGGCCTCTTTTAGGGGAAAGGTTGAAGCTGCAGTTTCGAACCGAAATTTTCAACATCTTCAACAAGCCCAATTTCCAAATGCCGAAGACCCAGATCTTTAATGGCAAGGGCCAACCTATATCAACAGCTCCACGCATTCCAACGCCAACCTTAACGGACGGCCGGGAGATACAGTTTGGGCTCAAATTGACGTGGTAAGGCACTCAGTCCTTTGAAATCAGCGGAGGAGACGATTGATCGCAGGTCGCTCGCTCTGGTCGGAATGATGCCCCGAGCAGCGGAAGCGGGAAAGGTACCTTGACAATACATCGGGCGCTGGAATCTGTCCCAAGAATCCGCAGAAGGTCTCTTGAATACGATGACCATGAGACTCTTGTTTATGGCTGCAATGATCCTAGGTTCAATAATTCTTTCTGGTTGGCACTTTTCGTGGGCCGACTCAATCGTCGCGCAGGAAGAATGTCCAGTCGCCTACCAGGATGATCCGTCCTGCATGATAACAACTACGTCTGGCGAAAGAGTATGCGTCGACGATGTCGCAGTAAGACTGGAAGCTTTCACCGAGCAAGCAAACCGAGACGCGGTAAAGCCTTTGGGCGGAGACATCCCGGCCGTTCGTTCCATTGTCGATCCCCATCCGGCATTTGTAGGACTGGCGGTCGATCCTATTAGCGATATCGTCGTGATGGCTGACACGAATCGGAAGAGCGTGGTGAGCTACGATCGAAATCTGAGCATGAGCAAGTCAGGCGAAACAAGTGACATTCGTCGGCAGATCATTGGCCGAGAGACGAATATCGGCTTTGTTGCGGGCGTCGCGGTTGATCCTGCACGTCGCGAGCTTTACGCCGTCAATAACGACATTGAAGACACGATGATGGTCTGGTCGTATGACTCCGAGGGTAACGCAAAACCATCGCGCTTGTTGGCTGTGCCACATCAAGCCTGGGGTGTGGCGCTCAGTCCGTCGCGAAATGAGATTGCCATTTCAATCGAACTTCAAAGCGCGATCGTGATCTACCGGCGCGAGGCCATCGGTTTGGAAGCTCCTGTTCGTTACCTTCGCGGCGCACAGACCGGAATGGCCGATCCGCACGGCATTTATTGGGATGATAAGAACAATGAGATTACTGTGGCGAATCACGGTAACTTTCGCGGGCTCTTGAAGAACGCTGGCAACGGCTGCGAGCAAGTCGCCGCTTCCAATGTGCCCGATGAAGGCGGCCGGTTTCAACCGCCCTCAATCACGTCTTATCCAGCGACAGCCAAAGGCGACGAGAAACCGTTGCGCACAATTCAGGGAACGCGCACACAACTTGATTGGCCCATGGGAATTGATGTCGATGCGGCGCATGACGAAGTGACGGTTGCCAACAATGGCGATAACTCAGTCCTTATTTTTCGTCGCACAGCAACAGGTGATGTTGCACCGCTGCGCGCGCTTCGCGGTCCGCGAACCGGAATCAATCGTCCGATGGGCGTGAGCATTGATCCGAAGAACAATGAAATCTGGGTGTCGAATTTTGGCGACCACACGGCTCTCGTGTTTGCGCGCGAAGCAAGCGGCACCGCGGCGCCGAAGCGAATTATTCGCAGTGCCCCAGCGAGCGCGCCATCCACTGGATTCGGCAATCCGATGGCGGTTGCCTATGATTCGAAGCGTGAACAGATTCTGGTGCCGAATTGAGTAAGCCAACCGCGCATTGCGGCGTTTGCCCGTGCGGCGAATGGAAATGTCGAACCGAAGCGAGTGATCTCAGGACAAGGATCAAAGTTAGGACGAAGCGTTCATGGCATTGCCTATGATCCGATTCATGACGAAATCGTCGTGCCCAACGCGTTGGCTGATGCCATTCTGGTTTTTCGCGCCGGCGCAAAAGGCAACGAGCCGCCGATACGCCTGATTCAAGGTGCATGCACTCAACTGGTCACGCCGCATGCGGTGAGTCTCGACTTAACGAACAACGAGATCCTGGTTGCGAGCATGACGGCCAAGACCGTTTACGTGTTTCCCCTAAACGCCAATGGCGATGTGCCGCCTTTGCGAATCCTCCGCGGCCCGAAAACTAGATTGGGCCACACAGTCGGCATTGGCGTGGATCCGGCGACTAATTTGATGGCCGTCGCCGGCTCGCGCGAAATCCTGATCTTCAATCGCACCGACAACGGCGACGTGGCTCCGCGCGCCGTCATTGAAGGTCCGAACACGGGTATCGGCGAAGAGCCGTGGCAGATTCAGATGTTCCAGGGAAAGATTTACCTGGCGGCGTCAAATCACATTCATCAGAATGTCTATTCCGAAGTGACGCTCAAGGGCACGTACAAAAAGATTCCGGAAGATCCATGGAACGATCCGAATCTCGGCTTCATCGGAGTCTGGCGCATCACTGACAAAGGCAACACGCCGCCACTGGCAAAACTTGGCGGACCGTTCAGCGGGCTGCTCCATCCAACCGGTCTCGCAATCAATCCGAAGG
>QHXE01000359.1 GCA_003222835.1 Acidobacteriota bacterium
TTAACCAGCAAATTCGAGGAAGGGAGAAAAAGAAAATGAATAAGGGCGTCGTTCTCGGTGACTAATCGACAATATCACTAAAACCAAAACTTTCAACCGGCAATCATTAATCGTAACCAGTAAATTTCAGGAAAGGAGAAACAAGAAAATGAATAAAGGCGTCGTTCTTGGTGACTAATATGTCGCACCCAACCTAATCTGGTGTAGTGTCTCTCAAGCCTCTTTGCGGCAACGCAAAGGCTTCAGAGACACTACGCCGCTTGTTTATCTCACCCGTTTTTTCTCCGCAGTAAAGGTTTTCCAGAATCCAGCCTCACGCGCTTGCACTCATCTCGTATCGATCAAGCTTTAGATAAAGTCCGCGTCTGGTAAGCCCCAGCTCGCGCGCGGCCCTTGAGATATTGCCGCGGTGTTTGCGCAGCGCTTCCGCAATCATCTTGCGCTCAACTTCAGATAAGGCTTCGGCCAGAGTTGTGTTTTGGAGTGGGACGGTAACCGAAGCTCCGCCGGCGATTGTTCCAATCTGGGTAACTGTCCCCGGCGCCGAAACGGCCTTCATCAGGCGCAACTCCGGAGACAAAAGTTCGGGAGTGATCAAAGTTCCGTCTTCGGTGCGCGCGACGATGCGCTGCACTTCGTTGCAAAGTTGGCGCACATTGCCGGGCCAATCGCCGACCATCAGCAGGTCGACTGCCTGGGGAGTCATTTGAATATCGCGCCGGCCAAACTTTGCCGAGTAGTGATTGATGTAATAGTTAACGATCGTGGGAATCTCTGAGCGTCGCTCGCGCAGCGGCGGAACGCGCAGCCGAATGATATTCAGTCGGTAGTAAAGGTCCTCGCGAAAGCGACTCTGGGTAACCATCTCTTCGAGATCCGTATTCGTCGCCGCGATGATGCGCACATCAACCTTCATTGGCCGCTGTTCACCGAGTGGTTGGATCTCGCCTTCCTGCAAAAAGCGCAGAAGCTTTGGTTGCACATCGATCGGAAGATCGCCTATCTCGTCGAGAAAGAGAGTTCCACCGGCGGCGGCTCGAATCACGCCGTCTGAATCCTTGACTGCTCCCGTAAATGCACCGCGTCGATAGCCGAAGAGATAGCCTTCGGAAAGCTCTTTCGGCACGGCAGTGCAGTTGAAAGGCACGAAGACTTTGTCGCGACGTGTCGAAAGGGCGTGGATAGCCCGCGCAACCAGTTCTTTTCCGGTGCCTGATTCTCCGGTCACCAGCACAGTCACATCTGACGAGCGAATCTTGTGGACCTCTTCGACCAAGCGGGTCATTGCGGGACTTGAATGAATGAAACCGGGCATGAGGCTCGATCCACTTAGCGAGTTCCCCTCCTCGGTGCGCTTACCGGATTGCGAGCGGCTTCGAAGCGCGCAGACATCCATACCTAACTCGACGACTCGCAGTAGCGGATCCAAGGCCAATCCGCCTGGAAGCTGAAGCTTTTCCTTCGGCGAGACCAACAAAGTCGCCGGCAGTGCGTCACTCGGTCCCAGCATGATGATTGCCGTGTCCCGCTTTTTAGTAAATCTCTCGCGGTCGCTGTCGGTTTCCAACGACGCGAATTCGTCAGCCAACTCCGTAGCTTCCTTGTTATCGCAACCATGAGCGACGACAACGTGTTGCCGCTCCTCTTCAGCGGGTTCCAGGATCACCACACGCCGAGCATTGGTTTCCTGGTGAATCACCGCTGCCAACTCACGCAGCAACAGCGCCCGCGACGCCACGGCTTCAGCCAGTCTTAGAGTTAAAAGTTGTGACAGCGCGGAGGTTGTGTGCTTTACGGGCGTCCCCACATCCTCGAGCGTCTGTGCCGCAGTTTGGGCTTTCTCGAGATCGAGACGCGCGCCGAGTTCTCGAAAGGTGTTCGCTGCGAGCGCCAGTTGTTCGGCGGCGCGCTCGGGCTGTCCGGAGCCGTAAGCCCGGCCCAGCTCGTAATGCGCGCGCGCCGCACGATAACGATCCCCGAGCAGATCGAAAATGGAAACGCTGCGTCCGAAATGCTGTGCGGCCGAGTCCGCGTCGGATCTGGTCATTTCCAACAATCCATTTATCCTCTGCGCTTCGCCGGCCAGCAACAAGTCGGCCGGAGAGTCGGTTATAAGTTCCGCCAAACCCTGAAGATTTGCGCTGCATTCGGCTGTCTCATGACATTCAAGGAAGGCTTCAGCCAAAAGCAATCGCGATTCGCAGATCGCCTGCCGATCGCCAATCTTGTTGGCAAGTTCCAAAGCATCTTTCGCGGTGATTAGAGCTTCCGCACCCCGGGACATCGCGAGATAGCAACGGCCGAGTGTCCGCAGCGCTTGTCCTTCGTACCACTTATTTGCATTCTTATTTGCCAGACTTACGGCTCGATCGAGATAGCTCTTGGCTTCCTCCAGATCGCCGCGCAGCATTCGCAGCTCGCCCAGCGAATCCAGAATCATTGGTACTCGGGCATAATTCTCATCAACCTCCGTCGCCAGCGACAGTGCCCGCTCAAGTGCTTCCTGTCCGCGATCCCACTGGCCGATGGGAATCAGATTCGCGGCAAGATTATTGTAGCCGTCCGCGGCGCTCGCCTTATGGTCGGTACGTTCGAGATAAGCGATTCCTTTTTCGATGTAAGCGATCCCATCAAGCGGACGCTTTAAGAGCGAGCAAGCCCCAGCCATGTTGATGTAGATTCTGCCGAGCCGGAAACTAGCAGGATGATCGCCGATCAGTTGGGCGGCCTGCTCCAGATTCTTCAGGCTGTTTTCGTACAGCCCTTCATGGACGTCCGCAAGTCCCAGGCCGAAGTAGGCCTCAGAGAGTCCTCGCCAGTCGCCCGTCTGGCGATAGCTTTCCAGGGCGCGTTGAGAATAGTCTCGGGCAATAATGTATTCCGCGATCCGCCGATACACTCGCGCGAGCCCCGCGTAAACCGAACCGGCTTCAGCTCCCTCCTCGGGCAGTTCACGCAATGTCGCGTTGAGAAGCGCGATTGCTTTGGGATGGTCACCGTTATAGTTATAGGCGAGGGCAATCTGAACGCGCAGTTTCGTGCTGAGCGCATGATCGAGTTTGGCGCGCGCTTCGGGAGCTTCATACATTGCTACGGCGGCGAGCGAATCTCGATAATGACCCAGCATTTCCAGCGCGGTCGATAAGGCGCAACGCGCCTGAGCCAGCAGGACCGGCTGATTTCGCGCTTGGGTCAGAAGTGTGGCGAGGCGTGAGCGCGCCTGATTGGTTAGCCCTTTATCGAGCAAATCGCAAATATCTTCCAGATTTCGCGCCAGAGACGTGGGGACAGCTTCGGCGGCGCGTGAACGCAGCCGCACCCGCGCATGGTCGAGGTTGATGACCGCGTCGTCTCGGGTTTTGTTTCCTTCGCTCAAACGGTCAACTCCCAATGAAGCTACAAGTTTTGCATCCTGCGACAATTCCGATAATAGCAGATATTAGTAAAAGGGGAATGCCCGTCTCTTTTTACCTTCGCAATAAAGGCAAGACATTACAAGCGTGACAGTCAGCCAGCCAAACGGCTGAGAAAATACCACAGTTCGTAGATTGATTACGCACACGGCATCCGTGATAGATTAGACGTTGCCATGATCGACGAAGCAATCGACGAAAAAGAGTTGGCCTTCCTGAGCCAACTGGAAGAACATGAAAACGAATGGGTAGCCTTCATTGAAGAAGACGGAGCGGAGACTGTGGTCGGCGGTGGCAAGGATGCAGTTGAAGCTAGCCGCGCAGCCGAAGAGCGAGGCTTTCCCGACGCGATTTTAATGAAAGTACCACC
>QHXE01000360.1 GCA_003222835.1 Acidobacteriota bacterium
CGATACGGCTCAGTCCAATCTCACTTACATTCTTGAGACTCGCAAAGGCGTTTACTGGATACTCACAAACGACGGACAGCTCTATCGTTTCGATCCTGGGACCTCGGGGACTCTGGCGACAAATAGCTCAAACGACGATGGCAGGGCCTTGCTTAACGCGCCGTTAATCGCAAACAAATCGATTCTAACTTTGTTTGAGGACCACGAAGGACACCTTTGGGCAGGCGCCGACGAACTGCTGCGCGTAGAAGATAACAACGGACAAGTTTCCTTTCAGGCGGTCGACTTGAGTTTGCCGCCTGAGGTCAAAACAGGCTTTGGGATCAGCTCGATTGTCGAAGGCCTGGATGGCAGTCTCTGGTTGGGTACGAGTAAAGGTTTGATGAGACGATTCCCGGATGGGCGCGTGGAACAATTGACGATTCTCAACGATGCAAAGCTCGACTCTGTCAAAACGTTGCTTGCTGACAAGGATGGCAGAATATGGATCGGGCACAACTTGGGAATTTATATTCTCATGCCCGGCGCACCAGCTCCGTCGCTACGCAGCCCGTTCACCTCGCGGCCTTTGAATGCGCGTCAACCTATCACGAGCGATGGGTCTGTGTTCCTTCCTAATGCGGCTGAGGAAGCCATCGATTGCACCTCAGTAGAAGACCTGAATGCGTCGGCGCATGGTAAACAAATGTCGTCATCCAACATAAAGATTTGGAGCATTTTTCAATCGCATGATGGGCGAGTCTGGATTGGGACTTACCAAAGCCTGGTGGCTTTTGACGGACAGCGTTTTCAGCGCTACACGGCGGAGAATGGCGTCACCAGTACCTATCTGGCGCCGCTTGCTGAGGATTTTGACGGTGACTTGTGGGTGGCTAGTTTGAATGGCCCGACGAGGATTTCAGCACAAGGCCTAACCAGCTATACCGAAGCTGATGGATTGCAGGACCCTCAAGTCCACTCAATTTACGAAGGTCGCGACGGCAAGCTCTATGTGGTCAACGGAGCCTGGTACGTTAGTAGGCTTGATGACCGCAGATTCAGCACAGTTCGCCCCAACATTCCACCGGACGCAAAACTTGTCTGGACTTCAAACATAGCCTTGCTGGATCACGTCGGGGCGTGGTGGCTGCTCAGCTCCGATGGCCTTTATCGCTTTGGCGAATTGAGCGATTTCAGGGAATTGGCCCATAGCCAAGCCTTCACCGTGAATGCCCGAACCGCCGGCTTCGGAAGAGACGGGCTCTATTGCCTCTTTGAAGACTCTCGCGGCGACGTATGGATAAGCACCAGAGCGAGCGACCCGTCGCAGAACGTCTTGATGCGTTGGCAACGCTCTACCAGTAGTTACCACACTTACTCTGAACTCGACGGGATGCCTTTGAAATCCACTTCATCCTTTGCCGAAGATCGCGCCGGAAATTTGTGGTTTGGCTTCTATCAAGGCGGCTTGGCGCGCTACACCAATGGCCGATTCGCTGAGTTTGGGACTGAGGATGGATTGCCGGCAGGCGTCATAACAGCCTTACACGTCGACCAGGCAGGCCGCTTGTGGGTCACATCGAGCGATAGCGGGCTGAGTCGTGTTGATGAACCGACAGCCGCTCATCTTTCGTTCATCCACTATACGACGAAAGAAGGCTTGTCCAGCAATAACGCGCGCAGCTTGACAGAAGATTTGCAGGGCCGCATTTATGTCGGCACGCTTCGCGGCATCGATAGGTTGACGCCCGAGAGCGGCCATATCAAACACTTTGGCATCTCGGATGGTTTGACCTCAGACTGGGTCAAGTTCGCGTATCGCGATCGGCAAGGCACGCTCTGGTTCGGCACGTTCAATGGACTGTCGCGTCTGGATCCGCAATCTGATACTCCATCGCCTGCGCCGCAGATCGTTATCGATGGTCTGAACATTGCCGGAGTGCATCAACCCCTTTCGATATTCGGCAACACCGAAGTCGGTAAGCTCGAACTAAAGTCGAATCAAAACAATATGCAGATCGATTATTCCAGCCTCAGTCTGGGTCATGCTGCATCATTGCGTTATCAATACAAGCTGGAAGGCGCGGACGCGGATTGGGGAGCACCGACCGTTCAGCGGAGCGTCACATATGCCAATCTCAAGTCCGGCTCTTATCGCTTCATGGTGCGCGTCATAAACGCGGACGGACTGATTAGCCAGCAGCCTGCCACTTTCACTTTTACAGTCTTGCCGCCAATCTGGGCGCGTTGGTGGTTTCTCGCGGTTAGTGTGCTCGTCGTTATCGCTTCCACATATTCGGTCTACCGTTACCGTATTCGCCAGCTAATTGAACTGGAGAGGGTGCGCACGCGCATCGCCACCGATTTGCACGATGACATCGGCGCGAGTCTGTCGCGCATGGCAATCCTGAGCGAAGTGGTCAAACGCCAGGACGAGGTCAAGAGTGGAACGTCGCGGCGCATGCTCACCGAAATTGCCGATTCGGCGCGCGGGCTGGTTGATGCGATGAGCGACATCGTCTGGTCCATCGACCCGCAGCGAGACGATCTGCGGAGTGTGTCGGCTCGCATACGCCAGTTCGCGTCTGATGTGCTTGAAGCGCGGGGCATCAAGTGGGAGTTGAAGCTGCCACCCGAGCTGGAGACCGTGAAACTGAATGCAGAACAGCGTCGGCAGCTTCTCTTGATCTTCAAAGAGGCGCTCAACAATGTCGTTCGCCACGCCGAATGCGTCAACGTTACGCTGAGCCTTGCGCTCGAAGGTCGCGCCCTCGCGGCGGAAGTGCGCGACGACGGGCGCGGGTTTCAGTTGGAAGGAACTGATCAATTTTCGGGCAATGGGCGTGGCGGCAACGGCCTGAAGAACATGCGCGCGCGCGTCGCGCAACTCGGCGGCGAGATCAGCATCGCTTCATTGCCGGGCCAAGGCACGTGTCTGACGTTCAAAGTGCCGCTCAAGTAACGGCCTGTCAGCACGCAACCTCCCTGGCATGAACATGCTCTGTGCGAACGAACGGATCCGCGCTAGAATTCGAGACTCACCAACTGTAGTTCTGCCGGGAGACAGAGTGACCGCGACAGAGATTATTCGCGTGATGATTGTCGAGGACGACCGGGCCGTGCGCGAGGGCCTCAGTCTGATCATCAACGGCACGGCGGGTTATTCATGCATCTGCGCCTTCGGCTCAGTCGAAGAAGCCTTAAAATCGCCGGACACCATACATCCGGACGTGATGCTGCTCGACATAAATCTGCCGGGGATGCTGGGCTCGGAAGGCGTCGGATTCTTTCGCTCGAAATATCCCGCATTACAAGTGCTGATGCTCACCGTTTACGCCGAGCAGGACAAAGTCTTTGAATCCATCTGCAACGGCGCGAGTGGCTATCTCCTGAAGAAGACGCCGCCCGTGCGCCTGCTCGAAGCGATACGCGAAGCGCACGAAGGCGGCGCGCCGATGTCGCCTGAGATTGCCCGCAAAGTGATTACGCTTTTTCGTCAGAGTGTGCCCGCGGCCCATTCGGATTACCAAATCACGCCGCAGGAGACGCGGCTCTTGAAGCTGCTCTCAGACGGCTACAGCTACCAATCCTCCGCCGGCCAACTCAATATCAGCATCAACACGGTCCGCAACTACATCCGCAGCATCTACGAAAAGCTCCAAGTCAATTCCAAATCCGAAGCTGTCGGCAAAGCGCTTCGCCACCGTTTGATCTCATAGCCCGAACGCGGCATACCGCGCTCCACGAAAAAACGCACATTCATGCTCTACCGCCGCCCACGCGGAGTTCTTAAACTCTTGCTCGTCAGCTGCGCGTTTATTGCCATGGCACTTATGGCCTTTTGGCTGACGATTCGGGTAAGGGCGTTCAACCCGCAACCCGATCCGCCGGCTTTCGGTCTGGTGAGTGTGAATCCGGGCCAGACCTTGCGCCTGAATGTGGTCAACAGGTTAACGCCCCCAACAGATCCCGATCGCCTTGGGCGTTCCACCCGCCACGCAATGCTCGCGTTCGATATGTACCGCGCTGATGTACCGCCAGGTCCTTGTGCCACTGCGCATCGCTTCGCTGATCGCCAATCGTGTGAAGTGACTCTCGCTCCGGGCGAAGCCGCGTCGTTCGATCTCACTTCAGCCGCTGAAATCGGCCTGACGCAAGTGCTGCCGGCAGTACAGGACGACGACCGAAACCAGAGTCCCGCGCTCGTCTATACGCTTGAAGTGCGCGAGAACGGCAAGACCATCCTCCTGTTGCCGGCGGTTCAGCGCAGCAACACTTACGGTGGTTAAAACTAGAGACCGAAGTGGTTTCATCAGATCAAGGAGAACTGGATCGTGAAGAACTTGAATAGGCTAATCACAAGACCCGACGGATTGCTCACAGTTCAATCTCGCAATCGCGACAGAGATCACCGGCCGCAGGCCATAAAAGCTGCAGGGTGGCCATCGGGATTCGCCATTTGCGCTGCATTTGTTTTCTTGTTGACGGCGGCGCCGGGCGCGCGCGCTCAAGGCTTTTGCCCGCTGCACGTGCCCGCGGTGTGCAAT
Organism: Acidobacteriota bacterium; assembly: GCA_003222835.1. Next base: position 4,527 of record QHXE01000360.1, read on the forward strand.
CAGCTGGCCGGCGAAGTGGCTGACTTAAAAGCTGAGCGGGCTGACCTCCAGACCCAATTGCAGCACGCCGCGCCGGCGGAAAAGGGTGCGCTGGCGAGTCAGATCAAGAAACTAAACAGCCAAATTGCCCCCAAAGAAAAGCTCTTGACGACTTGTAATTCCGCGAATGGCAAGCAGGATCAAGCAGCCACTTTCACTGGCACGGCAACCCTGACCACATTGGTTTCGTCTATCAGGCCTGGCGTCATGATCAGATCGTGGTGGCCAGCTTTCCGGCCATTGTGTTTGGACCATACAGTACGCCCGCCGGTAACAACACAACGACGATTACTTTACTCGGCGCAAATTGCGGAGCGATCAATCCCAAAACCGGAAGGCTCGAAGTGTCCGTGACCTTGAAATTCGAAGAGAGCAACCTGTTCGCCGGAAATTCAACGGAGGTTTGCTTGAGTTCACAGGTCTGCGCACGGAGATCAGAGCGAAGGTGCAGTTCGTTGAGCCTGTACCCAACGGCGACCCCAACATGACCAACCTGGTTCCTACGCTCGAGGTATTCGACCACGAGACCGGGGGAACCAGCTTCGTCTTAGCGCAGGTTTCGGAAAAGGGAGATAAATCAACGGTAGATAACCCGGTCGATTAATCCAGTTCTAAGAAAAGGAAACCGAAAATGAACGTAATCAATAGCTACTTTCTCAAATCCTCGGTCGCCATTTGGATTGCGGTTGCGATCGCCGCCGCGCAAACTCTGGCGCCGGCGCGACCGGCTGCCCAGCGCACCATATCTTCAAGATCAGGGCCAAGTGAATGCGAGGTTACGCAGTCTTTCGCCAGCGCTCAGGATGATTTTGCCACCCAGTCAGCAACCCTCAGGAGCAAATCCAGAGTTTCTTCGGCAGAGATGCAGCGATTGCAGGTGTCAGCGAATCGTCTGAAAGAAAGTGTCCAGCAAACTTTGAATGCAGCTCAGGCAAGCGTCACGAGACAAAAGCAGGCCGGGAAATGGACTGCTGAATTCGATGCGGCCGTGGAAAAAGACCTGGGCGAATTGACAGTTGACGCCGCGGCGAAGGACTCGCTTGTCAATTGGTTTCGGCAAAAAGGCGGAGCTCGAGAAGCAATGGAAGATGCACTGGCAAAGCTCAAGTTGGCCCATGTTGAAATTGACAACATCGTAAATGAGATCAAGCAGAAGGCAACCAGAGCAAAATCGAACTCAACTCTTCAATTCCGCAGTCACGCGTTCAACTCCAGTCCGGTGATTAGGGACGTTTTGGCGTGTATGGGGTGGGTCATTGTCTTCATGATTGCCAACGCTTGTGGCGCCAAAAAAACTGCCGATCGGGCCGTGAAGGGAATATTGGAAAACTGCTTTTGAGTCACCAGGAGGGTCTGTGAAAAACAAGTTGGGAGTTTTTTTCGGTGCAACGATCATTGCGGTAGTCAGCTTGGCGGCCACCCTGGCGCTGGCAACCGCGACCACTGGTCCCACGCTGCAAATCGTTCAGGGAAGTAAAGACCTCGAAAGGCTTTTGACTTCGCTCGAGGTTGCGCAGCCGCAGGAACTCTACCTCCAGTGGACGACCGACCAATCTGCGGCCACCGGCGGTACCTGGCAAGTCACGAACGTCACTGCCGGAAACCAGTTAGTGGCAAGCGGAGAGACGGGGCAGGCTCCAGCCATAGGACGCTTCGCCCGTTTCACAATCCCTGCCAATGCGTTTCTGCAATCGTCACCACCGGCCTCGCCTGTCAAATTCAGCATCACGATCGTGGCCCACAATTTGTTGAAGAAACCGCTCGGCGCCGTCTCGCCAGCAGTGGTGGTGACCCAGGTGCCCGCGGGGCCTCTTCAGCCACCAATAAATTTTGGAGCTGGGGCAATGTTCCCAACGGTGGAACTCGTCACACTCAATGAAAAGATTGGTGTGGTGCAGGCGACGCAATTGCATTTCGCCGGCGCCGACGTAACGTTGCGAGTCAGCAATACGCGCCCCAGCACACTCGTCCGCGACTCTTCAACCAATCCAATCTGGCTCAGCATCAAGGACAACAGCTTACTGATGCGGCAGAACAATCCCGTACGCGTCCCTATTCCCAGTCTCCACGCGGGCGTTTCGCAAATTATCAATGTACATCTCGACGCTATCCTGCCGCCCCCCACGTCGCAGTTGCCGGAGGAAAAACAATACGCAAAGTGGAGTCAGGATTATCGCGACCGGTGCGGTCTCGACTTGCGAGCCGTGATGGACTGGCACGGCCCCCAGGGGCAAACGCCGGTTGACGGCCATCTCGAGACCGTGCTCTTTCCGAACGCGCTGGTTTGCGGCAACAAGCAATGCTTACAGACCTGCAAGATGGCCCGCAACATTCATGAACGACTTGATGGAAACGTCGTGGGATACTCATTCTTCGTCGGCCTCTATCCAAAGTTCGAGGCTTATGGCGAGGCACGAACATCCGCCGATACTCCCAAGCAATCCTATGTCGAC
>QHXE01000336.1 GCA_003222835.1 Acidobacteriota bacterium
AATGCCGTGGTAAGGTACGGCGTTCAGGAATACACTCCCTACATGCGGTCGTTCGCTGGGGTGATTCAGCAGATGATGGAGGAGCTTAATCTGCTGGTGCCGACCATCGATCAGCCCAGGGACATTAACCACCATTTATTGAAACTACGTCAGTTGGAACGCGATGGTGACGAAATTTATCGAGCGGCGACCGCCGATCTCTTTCGCGGCGCCTTTGAAGTGCAAACCGTCATCATCTTGAAAGATCTTTACGCCGATCTCGAAAATACAATCGATCGTTGCCAACATGTCGGCGATTCGGTTGAGCGTATCATGATTAAAAACATGTGAAGTGCGCGACTGACTCAACGACAAACGTATGCCTGCTTCAATTAACGCTACTGTGATCATTGCCGGTGTGATCGTTCTGGTCGCGCTAATATTCGATTTCACTAACGGCTTTCACGACGCGGCGAATTCGATCGCCACCGTAGTTTCAACTCGAGTCCTCTCACCGCGGTATGCCGTAATTTGGGCCGCAACCTTCAATTTCATCGCCTTCGCCATCTTTGGCACGCGGGTGGCGAAAACCATTGGCGGCGATTTGGTGCGTATCGATCTAATCCGCGCGGACCTGCGTCTCTACGTATTATGTGCGGGTCTGATAGGAGCAATTATCTGGAACCTGATTACCTGGTACCTGGGACTGCCGACTTCAAGTTCGCACGCGTTGATTGGAGGCTATGGCGGTGCGGCAATTGCCGCTTATCGAGGCTTTAGTGGCCTGCTTAAACCCGATGGTTGGATCAAAACGCTTATATTTATTGTGGCTTCGCCGGTGATTGGATTCGTGCTCGGTTTTGCGTTGATGGTCGCGGTTTATTGGATCTTCCACCGCTGGACTCCGTCACAGGTGGATAAGACGTTTCGGCGCGGCCAATTGTTCTCTGCGGCGATGTATTCGTTGGGGCATGGCGGTAACGATGCGCAAAAAACGATGGGCATCATCACGGTTGTGCTCGCCACCGCTGGAATGTTCAATTTACAACTGGGGGAGAAAGGTTCCCTGCCGCCAATTCCGATCTACGTAGTGCTGCTCGCGCATGCGGCGATAGCCTTGGGCACTTTGTCCGGTGGTTGGCGCATCGTTCATACGATGGGATCAAAGATTACGAAACTGCGACCTGTGGGAGGATTCTGCGCTGAGACTGCAGGCTCGGCTACATTGTTTGGCGCCACGTTTCTGGGTATTCCTGTTTCGACTACGCATACGATCACAGGGGCAATCGCCGGCGTGGGTTCGACGACTCGGCTGTCGGCAGTCAAGTGGCGCGTGGCGGGCAGAATACTGTGGGCCTGGATTCTTACCATTCCGGCGGCCGCCTTCTTCGCCGCCTTATCGTTTCTGATTATTGGATTCGTCGCCGCGATTGTCGGTAAGGCAAGTTGATAGTCGCTATATAGCGACTGTGGGCATGACGCAATGTCGAAACCTGCTCTAATCATCGAAGACGATGCTGACATAGCCGAGAGCGTAAAGTACAACCTCGAGTCTGAGGGCTTCTCCGCGGTCGTCGCCTCAACGGGCGAGCAAGGTCTAACGCTGGCGCTCGATGCCCATAACCCGCCGAGTGTGATTGTTCTCGATTTAATGCTTCCCGGCATGAATGGAATGGAGTTGTGCCGTCGCCTGCGTCGTGAGAAACAAACGCGGCGCACGCCGATAATCATGTTGACCGCAAAAACTTCGGAAGCGGATCGCATCGCCGGACTTGACCTGGGCGCCGACGATTACTTAGCCAAGCCTTTTTCGGTCCGCGAATTGATGGCGCGCGTGCGTGCAGTACTGCGTCGCGCTGACGAGGACGTGCCCGAACGCTACGATGATGGCCGCTTGGCGATCGACTTCGCCGACGTCCGAGCTTCCTGTGATGGCGAGAATGTGAAGCTGACAAACAAAGAATTCCTGCTGCTATCAACTCTGGCAAAGAAGCGCGGCCGAGTTATCAACCGCACGCAATTGCTTGATCAGGTGTGGGGATACAGCTATTACGGCGACGCGCGCACACTGGACGTTCATATTCGTCGCTTGCGGCAAAAACTGGGCGGCTGCGGCAACTGCATCGAGACCGTGGTCGGCGTCGGTTATCGCTTCATCGGTTGCGTGCATGAAACAAAGGCCGCAGCAAGTTCAACGAATGATTGAATCTCGATCGATTTTTGGTCACGGCTTCCTCGCTCTCATAGCGTTGCTCGTCATCGCCGCACTGATGTCAGGATCCCTTCGCGCGCTTGTCCTTGTGGTATTAGTACTAATCATCGGCTTCAGTCTTGGTTTGCTTCTGGGACGAAGACGAGAGAGCGTAACCGGCGGCGAAACCGCTCTCGACACACCTTCAAGCGGTTTGAATTCATCACACTTCTCGGCCAGGTTTCTAGATTCCGCACTCAAGGAAATGCGCGAAGGCTTGCTGGTGATTGACGCGGACATGCGGGTCGTCGCGTCAAACCGGGCTGCCCGGAATCTCTTTTCTGATCTTAATGATGTGATCGACTCGCGTCGCTTGACGGAATTGACCCGAAATCCGGCGATTTATGACGCGTTTCTCGATGCTGTCCGCGGTAAAGAGCGCACGGGCGTAAAGGTCGAAACTTACGGACAGGAAAGGCGGGTCTTCGATTTGCGAGTTGTACCCTTGCGATCGACGAACGGTCATGGATCCGGCGGCGCAGTGGGCGTCTTCTTCGACGTTACTCGACTCGAGCGGCTGGAAATTATCAGGCAAGAGTTTCTTTCGAATGTCTCCCACGAACTGCGCACGCCCTTAACTTCGATCAGAGCGTTGGCCGAGACGCTAGAAAACGGCGCCATCGAAGATCACCAAAACAATCGACGCTTCCTTTCCATCATTCAGAAGAATGCCGACCGCATGCATCGCCTCATCGATGACATTCTGGAACTGAGCGCGATCGAAGCCGGAAACGTAAAGGTGAAACCTGAAATCATTCAACTTCATCCGTTGGTCGAAGATGTTATCGCGAGTCTTTCAGCGTCGGCCGTGGCTCGGAAGATTACCGTTGACGATCTCGTCGATCGGAAAGCCGAAGTTTTCGCTGACCCGCATCGGCTGCTCCAAATGCTGACGAATCTGGTCGACAACGCAATCAAGTTCAATCGCGAAGGCGGCACTGTTACGATTAGGCACGAAAGCGATCGTGCCGATCGCATTCGCGTTGAAGACAGCGGAGAGGGAATTCCGGCCCACCATCTCGATCGTCTATTCGAAAGATTCTATCGAGTGGATCGCGCTCGCTCGCGCGAGCTCGGAGGAACGGGTTTGGGATTGGCGATAGTGAAACATCTGGCGCGGGCACATGGAGGAGAGGTTATCGTCGAGTCTCGCTTTGGTGAAGGGAGTCAATTCACGATCGAGTTGCCGCACAACATCACCACGAAGGCACGGCCTCAGCAACATTAAACGCCTGACGATTCGGTCAGTGTGAGAGCCGGCGCGTATTTACAAGTTCCGACAATCCGCTAAAAGCTGCTGCGCTTCGGCTCAACAACCGCTCCGCGAGTCGTCGAAGTTGAGCGGGCATTTCTACCAGAGCATCTTCTTCAACGTCGGCGCGATGTCGAGTTAGCAATTGCAATTCGGCGTTACAGAATTCACAGAAGAAAAGATGAGCCTGAATGCGCGATCTTTCTTCATCAGTTACGCTTGAAAGATGATATCCAAGCAGCTCTTGTGATGAGGGGCAACTTGCGCGCTTTCGAAACATGCTCACCATCTATAACGGGACTGGACTTTCCTTTAGACTTGCCTCTACCAACTGCTAAAAAAGTCGAATCGATTTCGATTTCCAGAGTTTGGGTCTCGCCTAGCAGCTGCTTTCTCTAACTATTTCAGCAGTTGCAGCTAGTGTAAAAAATTGTTGCCCAATTTTGAATTTATTGCTAAGATTCCTCAAGGTTGATCGAGGAGCGCTTTTACTCCTTGATTTCCTTCTTCGATGGCGCAGAGAGGATGCCGCGTACATCGAACCGCAGTTTCCCGCGTTTGGCCGGCTGCACAACGGCCGGAACAAGCAAAATCTTTTCGGGATTGAAAATGACAAGAGAATAGCTGTGCGCCTCGACCAGGCTTCCTGTCTTCGGTCGAGCCCCGACACGGTCGGGTTGCCCCAGCAAGCTTCACAATCCTTATCGCAGACCGTCGGTTCAGGCCACAGCACATGACAGATGAGCTTGATCTTAGCCTGATCATGCTAACTGCCATCGATCTTTTCGGGACAAGACTCTACCATCGTGAAATCAATCACTCAAAAAACAACGCCAGATCTTACTGTCAACATGGCTCGCGAAGTGCCACGTTCGACGCGACTTTCGGAACGCGCCGCAAGGGCAGGGCATTGGGTTGAGAGCCTGCGAACTTCCGACGTTAACCGTTTGTGGGCTGAACTGCACCGCATTGTCAGCAATCATCCGCTGGTGCGCGCTTCGCGCAGTGCCGGCTTGTTGATTGAAGAGGGTGCTACCAGCGCGTACACCGATCTAACCCAGGAGTTGTTCGTCCAGTTGTTAACGAAGTCTCGGTTTCAACATTACCTCGATACCGAGATGACGGACGCTGAGATTGAATGCGAAATCGGCCAGATCGAACTGACGAACCTACTAACGGCGGAATTGCGGAAACGTCACCCGGAAAGCTACCGGCTGGCGCGCCGTATCTCGACACTCATTCAATCGAGCGCAAACTTCCGCCGTTTTGACAGCAATGGCAATTCTGAGGAGCAACACCGTCGTTTGGCCGACCGAGTCTACGGACTGAGCGAGTGGCCGGACAGCAAGCGGGGCCGCGGCTCGCACGAGATGGAACAACGTGCGCACATGATTCCGGTTCGCCAACGCGATACGCGAATGGTGGGTTGCACGGGTGACGCGCAGATTGTGATTAGTAACTCTGACCTCGAGGACCTGATAATTTCGGTGCTAGAGGCTATTGATTCGCCGGCGGATGTGCGCACTCTGCGTAGTCTGGTTATGTCGCGCCTACCGGTCATGGATATTTACCTCGTGCCTTTGGGGGGCGATGACGCAGATTCCGACGGTCCGCATTACGATCCAGCCGATCAGCGCGAGAATCCCGAACAATCTCTGCTGAGACACGAATCGGAGCGCGAGGCGGCGGGGTCGGTCGAAAAGTTCCTGACGAATCTACACGCCAATGTCCGCGGCAAGGTCAAGCAGTACAACCGCATGCTAGGCGTGCTTTGGCACTGTTATTTGAGCCCCGACACGGCGACACAATTGGAAGTTGCCGCTACATTAGGAGTTTCTGACTCTCTGGTGTCTGATTATCGGCGCCGGATTGAGGAAGAATTGCGCGCGCTATCCTTTAAAGAGGTGGAAGAGGCGCGTCAGTTTGAGTTAGCCCTGCGCGAGCACGTCCGCACTTTGGTGGTGATTGCCGGCGAACCTAGCGCTGCTATCTAGTTCGGCGAAAGTCGCGTGAACTTAGCGACGGCGATATCAAATAACGAAGAAGCGCAGGCCTGCGCTTCTTCTTTGTTTTATGCGCAGTCAAATCGAGTATCCTGAATGAAAAGGCGATCTACAACAAAGAATGATTACGAACCCGTAAGGCGCCCACGGTCTCACGTTGCTGCTAGCAAGATTGCTGAAAGGAACTGTCCGATCAAAGACCAGTGTCGCCAAGCGACCAATCGACACAGCGAGGCTGAACGAAGAGTCGTTGAGGACAAAAACCCGATTGTAGACCCGATGCTCAATAACTCGACTCGAAATGGATCGGCGACGACCTTTCTGAAGCACGGGCACTTGTTCTCGTTCGTCGCACTTTTTCTCTTTACCCTCATTCTCTATACGCGACCAGCGGAATTCTATCCCTCACCATTGACGGCTTCGATTGCGCTGCTTGTTGGGATCGTGACGCTGGGATTGTTTGTGCCGACCCAGTTCGCGTTAGAGGGGAAATTAACCGCGTCCTTGCGCGAGGTGAAGCTGCTAATGCTGTTTGTGGTGACCGGTCTCCTCTCAATTCCGTTCGCGATCGATCCGATGCAAGCCTGGACTGAATTTAGCGGCACATTTGTTCGCACCGTGATTATCTTCATCGTGATCGTTAATGCGGTGCGCACCGAAATGCGCCTCAAAGCGCTGCTCATCCTCGCGATCGGAACGGCGCTCTGGTTAAGTTTGGGTGCAATTGATGATTATCGTCTCGGCCTATTGACCGTTGAAGGTTACCGTGTAGGCGGAAGAGGCAGTGGCATCTTTGGCAACTCGAATGATATGGCGCTCTACCTTGTGACGATGATTCCCATCACGATCGCTATGTTGCTTAGTAGCCGCGGACCCATTAGCAAACTGGGTTTCGGCGCGTGCTCGCTCTTGATGATCGCAGCCGTCGTGGTTACTTATTCGCGCGGTGGGTTTGTCGGTTTGGTAGTAGCGCTTAGCTTTTTGGTCTGGAAAGCAGGCCATCGGCATAAGAGTACAATTCTGGTCGTTGGTTTCGTGATCGTCGTAGGTTTCGTGCTAGTTGCGCCCGGCGGCTACGCGCTTAGGCTCGCGTCGATCATGATACCAAGTTTGGATCCAGTTGGATCGGCCGATGCCCGGCGCGGCGAACTCTTCAGGTCTCTGTATGTAGCTCTTCGGCACCCAATCCTGGGCATAGGCATGGGCAACTATGCTCCCCAGATGTCATATCGCGGCCTGGTCACACACAATTCTTACACGCAGATCGCAGCAGAAATGGGAATAGCGGCACTGGTCTGCTACACAACGTTCATCGTTACGCCTTTCAAAAAGCTGGGCCAGATAGCGCGCGAAACTTTTAGCTCCTCATCAAATTCACACTTGCACTATTTAGCCGTCGGTTTACAGGCTTCCCTGCTCGGCTATCTCGTTTGCAGCTTCTTCGCCTCGGTCGCGTATCTCTGGTACGTTTACTACCTGGTTGGGTATGCCGTCTGTTTGCGCCGTCTTTATGAATCTGAAACTGGAAGAGAAGTTGTGGTTGAGAAGCGGAAAACTGAAAAGAAGCACGGGATGTTTGATTCTCCGATCATTGCAAAAACGAGCGGAGTAGCGCCTACGTGAACTTCAGCTTAATCGCAGAGATAACTTTCTGGGCCAGCACCGCGGCGCTGATCTATACCTACGCCGGTTATCCGCTGCTGCTTTTGATCGTGAGCTGCCTGCGTCCGCGCACAGTGCGACGCGCGGAATTCATGCCTTCGGTCAGCGTGATTGTCACCGCCTACAACGAAGAATGCGCCCTCGCCGCAAAATTGGAAAACACACTCGGTCTCGATTACCCGCACGAACTTCTTGAGATAATTGTGGCTTCCGATTGTTCGACGGATCGCACTGATGAAATCGCGAGTGGTTTTTCTGACCGTGGCGTGAGGCTTATGCGCCAGCCGGTGCGATTAGGCAAGACCGCCGCGCAAAACGCCGCCGTCGAACAGGCGAGTGGCGAGATCATTCTGTTTTCTGACGCGACGAGTAATTATCAACTGGACGTAATCCGAAAGTTGATGCCGAGCTTCGCGGACCCAACAATCGGCTGCGTTGCCGGGCGCCTGTTTTACGTTGACCCATCCGACTCGCGCGTTGGCCGTGGCGCGCGATCATACTGGAATTACGAGACCTTCCTGAAAAGACACGAGAGCCGCGCGTGCTCTCTGATCGGCGCGTCGGGTTGCTTGTACGCCGTGCGCAAATCCGCTTACGTCCCGCTCTATCACGAAGCATGCAGCGACTTCATCATTGCCACCAAGATGGTCGAACAGGGTCTGCGCGCTGTCTATGAACCGGATGCGATTTGCACCGAAGAAACTAATCGACGGACGGAGAAAGAATTAAAAATGCGCGTGCGTGTCATCGCACAAACTATCACAGACCTTTGCCGTCATCGCGCGATGATGAACCCTTTCAAACGCGGGTTCTACGCGGTGCAGCTCTTTTCGCACAAACTGATGCGGTACTTCGTGCCGTTCTTTTTGATCGCGAGCCTCGTCTCCTCCGCCATCCTTGCAACTGAGTCGCGAGTTTATCTGACGGTGTTCATCGCCCAATTTGCAGCTTACCTGAGCGCCTTCGCAGCCTCGGTGCTTGAGCAGATCGGTATACGCAGTCGTTTGTTGGCGCTGCCACACTACTTCGTGCTTGCGAATGTTGCTTCGCTGATTGCCTTTTACAAGTTTCTTCATGGCGAGCGCTACGCGAGTTGGGAACCAATTCGTGAACGCCCGCAGCCGAGTGCGGCGAAACCTTAGCCAAACGATGTACAGCAGAATCCAAACATTGAGAGACAAAGCGGTCGGAGTTGCTTTGCACATGTTTGCCCCTGGTGCGCCTGTAATGAACGAGGCATGGACTGTAACGCCGGAAGAACTCGATGATGTCGTCATTCGCTGGCCTGCTGCTTATCAATGGCCGACCGCAGGTCTTTGGGTTGATACCATTCTTTACGGACTTAGGGATCGTGCGCGCGTCGAGTTTGTTCCGTTGCCGCAGCCGTATCGCGGCACAGTCATCTTTCAATTCGTCTTGCGGAGTAAGACCCACGACATCGCGATTGATTATTCGGATTACTCCGAAGTGAATCAAGAAAGCGTCGCGCGTTGTGCGCTCTACTTCAAAATGCAGTATCTGCGCGAAGGCTATGGATTCGAAAATGTTATTCCCGGTGGCTACGTCTGCGACGGTCGTAAGATCTATCTCCACCTATCAGGTCTGCGCCGCCTGCGCGAGCGCGGCGAATTTGATTTCGATGTATATGGCAGATTCAGCACCGAATTTGCGGGCGGAACCCGTCGTCGCGCGGTCGAGTTGCTATCCGAACAGAAACTCTTTCGCTTCGAAGGCGGCTTGAAAAAGGTCAAATATTTAGAGTTCCTTAAAGAAGTGGCGCGGGCGAAAGTGTGCATCGATCTTCCAGGCGAAGGCGACCTTTGCTTCCGCTTGATTAACTATCTTGCAGTCGGTGCGTGCATCGTAGGGCCGCGACCCCGAACAGTGTTGCACGTTCCTCTGGTGGATCGAGTTCACGTAGCCTATACGAAAGATGATTTGTCAGATCTGCTCGACATTTGCCGCTACTATGTCGGAGACGATGCCGCTCGCGAAGAGATGTGTCTCAACAGCCGGCGATTTTTCGATCAATTCCTGCACAAAGACAACCTGACTGCTTACTACCTCCGCTCGTGCGTGGACAGCCTGTAGAAATCAAACAAACGAAGATGTGTGGCATTGCTGGATTTGTGAACCTTGACGAGCATCGTGATACGCGCGCGGCGCGCGACGTGCTCGAGCGCATGTGCCGAGTAATCGCGCATCGCGGTCCTGACGATCAAGGCATGATGATTGAAGGGCCGGCGGCATTAGGCATGCGCCGACTCTCGATCATCGATCTTGCAACCGGACATCAGCCGATGTTCGGTTGCGAGCCGGCGATTACGATTGTTTTCAACGGCGAGATTTACAACTATCGCGAGTTGCAACGCGAACTCGAAGCTCGCGGCCACCGTTTCAAAACCAACTCTGACACTGAGACCATCGTTCATGCTTACGAAGAGTACGGCAAGGCGTGCCTTGCGCACCTTCGGGGCATGTTCGCATTCGCGATATGGAACTCGAACAATCGAGAACTCTTCATCGCGCGCGATCGAGCGGGTGAGAAACCTCTGTATTACACAACGACGCTCCAAGGCACGTTCATTTTCGGTTCAGAACTCAAGTCACTGCGCGAACACCCGGCGTTTCTCAGCGAAATCAACCTCGAAGCGCTGGATGCTTATCTCACGTTCGGCTACGTGCCGGATCCGCTGACGATCTTTCGCGATGTGCACAAGTTGCCGCCCGGCCACACTCTAACGTTCAAGAAGAGTCGTGTGAACATTGAGCAATATTGGGATTTTCCTTATGAGCAACCGCAGGCCAACCCATTCACGAATGAAGAAGAATGCCTGGAAGAGTTGCGTTTGTTGCTGGATGAATCAGTGCGCATGCGCATGGTTGCCGATGTTCCACTGGGCGCTTTGCTTTCCGGCGGAGTTGATTCGAGCACCGTGGTCGGATTAATGGCACGTCATACAGATCGACCCGTCAAAACTTTTTCGATTGGCTTTCATGAAGATAGCTACAACGAACTGAAATATGCGCGTCTAGCGGCGAAGAAATTCGCGACCGAGCATCACGAGTTTATCCTCACGCCGGACATCTGTGACGTCGTTGACGAACTGGTTTGGCATTTCGACGAGCCGTTTGCGGACTCTTCCGCCATTCCTACCTACATGGTTTCAAAGCTGGCGCGCGACCACGTCAAGGTTGTGCTCTCAGGCGATGGTGGCGACGAACTCTTCGCCGGTTACACGCGCTATGCCCTGGATCGAAAACGCAGCGCCTTCGCACAATTGCCGCGCCTCCTCCGCGAAGGCGTTATGCAGCCGCTGGGTCGTATGCTTCCGCACGGCGCGTGGGGCCGCAACTACATACATAACGTCGCGCTCGAGCCGTTGGATCGTTATATCGAAGACATTTCGGTCTTCACGCGACTCAACAAGCCGGCGCTTTATACCAACGACTTTCGACAACGCCTGAACGGTTCCGAGGCCGCGGCGCGATTTCGCGAAATCGCCGCGCCATCGCGCAACGGCAACCCGCTCGACCCACTGCTCTATCTCGACAGCAAAACGTACTTGCCCGGCGACATCCTCACGAAGGTTGATCGCATGAGCATGGCAGTGTCCCTGGAAGTGCGTGTGCCGCTGCTCGATCATAAGTTGATTGAATTCGTCTGCACGCGCATTCCTGCGTCGATGAAGATGAAAGGGTTGGAAACCAAGCATATCTTCAAGCGCGCCGTGCGGGATCAGGTGCCCGCGGAAATTCTCGATCGACCCAAACGGGGTTTCGGCATTCCCATCGATCAATGGATCAACCAGGAGTTGCGCGAACGCCTGCATGGAACTCTGACCGAACCGCGCACGATGCAACGCGGCTATACTGAACGACGTTACGTAAACCTTTTGCTCGACGAGCATGACCGCGGCCGACGCGATCATTCGCATGAGTTGTGGGCATTGTTCATGCTGGAATTGTGGCATCGAGAGTTTTATGACGCCCCCAAAGTTACTGGCAGAAACCCGACCGTCCGGGAGGGCGCCGGTAATCCGTCGCAAGTGAATTTGCCCCAGATGGTGGCCTGAAACAATGAACGTTCTGCATCTCATCGACAGCTTCGAGCAGGGCGGCACTGAACGCCAGGCAGTGCAGCTGGTTCGCCTGCTGCAAGAGCGCCGTCGCTGCCGGGTGCACCTCGCGTGCTTACAAAACAAAGGACCTCTGCGTGTCGAAGCAGATCGTCTGAGCCTCGGAGAAATGAGTGAGTATCCGCTTACCAGTTTCTACGATCGCAACTTTGCAACTCAGGTTCGTCGCCTAGTCCACTTCGTGAAAGAGAATAAGATTGACGTTATTCACACGCACGACTTTTACACGAACATCTTCGGAATGACCGCGGCAGCGATGGCTCGCGTGCGCGCGCGAATCGCTTCGAAACGCGAGACCGATGGTTTTCGCAGCGCGATGCAGAAGCGCGGCGAACGTGGCGCCTTTCGGCTGGCGCATCGAGTGGTAGCGAACTCCGAAGCTGTGCGAACTCAACTAATCCGAGAGGGTGTGCGCACTGAAAAAGTTGTCACTCTTTACAACGGACTGGATCTCGAACGAGTAAGGGTATCGGACCATCTGAATCGTGGTCCTGCTTTGGTGACCTTTCGGTTACCGTGTGAGCCGTCGCGGCGTTTCGTGACGATCGTCGCGAACCTTAATCACTCCGTCAAAGATCATCCGACGTTCTTGCGTGCAGCCGCGCGCGTCCGCGCTGAGATCCCCGAGGCGGGATTTGTAATCGCGGGTGAAGGAGTGCTGCTGCCAAGTCTGCGTGAACTCGCGCACCAATTGGGAATTGCAAAGGACGTTTTCTTCATCGGCAGATGCGATCGGGTCGCGGAGCTTCTGTTTGTTTCGGATGTCTGCGTGTTGAGTTCCCGCGCTGAAGGATTCTCGAATGCGATCCTCGAATATATGGGCGCAGCGCGGCCAGCCGTTGTGACGGACGTGGGCGGCGCGCGCGAAGCAGTTGTTGAGGGCGAGACTGGTTATATCGTTCCCGCAGGCGACGATGAGAAAATGGCTGAGCGAATCATTCGACTTCTGCACCAGCCCGAGAGCGCGCGCGAATTGGGAAAGCGTGGAAGGCAGAGAGTCTTGGAGCACTTTTCTTGCCAACGTCATCTCGATAACACGCTTGGGTTGTATTCCGAGTTATTAGGAAAAGCATCAACCGCAGAGGGCACCGAGGTTCCCCCAGAGGACGCGGAGGAGGTTTCGACCCTGCGTTCGTCTACGCGTCCGTCGCCCTCTGCGGTTTAGGTTTTTATCGTCCATGAAACGCACCACACTCATCCGGGGTTTGCTTATCACCCTTCTGCTTTTGATGTTGTGGCCGCTCGCCGCCTGGGCCGCCGCTGAAGGCCTGATCGTCCGCTCGGAACCATCGAACTCTGAGGCGCTGGTCGTGCTCGCGGGTTCGGCTACCTACCTCGAACGCGCGCACCACGCGGCCCAACTCTTCAAAGCCGGTCATGCGCCGCTGATTCTCTTGACTAACGACAGTGTACGAAGCGGCTGGTCGGTGGAGCAACAATGCAATCCTTTATTCGTGGAACGCGCGACCGAGGAGTTGAAGAGACAGGGCGTGCCAGTCGAAAAGATCGAGATCGTGCCAGGAGTCGTGACGAATACTTACGACGAAGCTACGCGTCTGCGAGATTACACGCGAAAGCGCGGCTGGCGATCGATTCTGGTCGTCACTTCCGCTTATCAATCGCGCCGTGCGCTTTGGACATTGCGTTATGTGTTTCAAGATACCAACATTTCAATCGGACTTGATCCGGCCGCGCCCGGCGAGCAGTCGCCGCGTCCCGCTACCTGGTGGTGGCATCGGCTCGGTTGGAAATTGGTCCCCGGCGAATACGCGAAAATCATTTATTACCGGATGAAGTATTAATTATGAGCACGCACGCAATCGAAATTGCCCACGGCGAAAGATTCGAGTTCGGCAAAAACTGGAGTCGGTTTCTCGACGTGCTTGATGATGCGCGCATTGCGCGGGCGGAAGAGTCACTCGAGCAAATTCATTCGTTCGATTACGATCCGCATTCGGTCGCCTGCACGAAAGAACTTAGGCGACGTTATTTCAACAACGACAGCGACTGGCTAATTGAAGAAGGCTCCGCGCTCGACCCTGATTATCTGAAATCACTGGGAACCTTCGATGTGGTTTATTCATGGGGTGTTCTGCATCATACGGGCGACATGTGGCGAGCGCTGGACAATGCGCAACTGGCCGTGAAGGCGGGAGGCAAACTGTTCATTGCGATCTACAACGATCAGGGCAGCAAGAGCGCTCGTTGGAAATGGGCCAAGAAGACCTACAATGATCTGCCGCCCTTTCTGAAGACTCCGTTTGCGGTCGCAGCCATGGCGCCCGAAGAAACGAAAGCGATCCTGCGATCGCTTTTGTCGCTGCGACCACGCGATTATCTTCACTCCTGGACTAGTTACGATCAGAATCGCGGCATGAGTCGCTGGCGTGACATCATCGATTGGGTTGGCGGCTATCCCTTCGAGGTAGCGAAGCCTGACGAGATTTTTAATTTCTATCGTGGGCGCGGATTTCAATTGACAAGAATGACCTGCACTCGAGGATTGGGCTGCAATGAATTCGTCTTTACTAAAAGTTAGGGCAGCGACCGTATCCGCAGGATTTGCCATACGCGCTGCGATAGATTTCAAGGCCACCACGAGTGACTATTGGGCCATGCCAAAACCGACCATCAGCCGCGACGGTCGTTTCATTGCGCTTACTTCTAATTTGGAAAAGAGTGGGCGATATGATTTTGTTTTATTGCCAGAATCGATCCCGCGCCACGTTTGACCATACCTCCCATGACTGCCCCGAACAGCAATCAGCGTCCGCGTCGAGCGCGTCCATTCTAAGCG
Organism: Acidobacteriota bacterium; assembly: GCA_003222835.1. The sequence goes on from QHXE01000336.1 coordinate 14,084, forward strand.
ATCATGCCCGGTAAATATGGTTGGGTGAATTGGGTAGCGTCTCTCGTGAGTAGCCCAATGGCTCCAGGAATGAATCCACCTCTCGCGAACTAACTTCTATGATCAAAACCGGCTTGTCTCGGCTCAGCAACTGAGTCATCCCTCTTAAGACATTTAGTTCATGTCCTTCGGCATCGATCTTCACGAGCTGCACGGCGGATGGCAGACAAAGCGAATCAATCGCCAGAGTCATCGCCTGTAATCCGTCGCCGTTCGTTGTGATACTCGCCTCGTAATAGTTGCGCATACCGTTTTCGAAATGAGGAATCGACATGCCGGCGATTCCCGATTTGTCCGAAGCCGCGGCGTTCAGCAGAGTCACGTTTTGATACCTGAAGATTTGTAGATTCGCGGCCAGCAGCGAAAAGGTGGCGCCGATTGGCTCAAAAGCGATGATGCGACCGTGCTCGCCAACTATTTCGGACATGCGCTTTGTGTAATGGCCGATGTTTGCGCCGACATCTATCGCCCAATCACCGGTAGAGAGAAGCGAATCCAGAATAGCGTACTCCGGTTCGTCCGTAACAAAACTATCGCGCTGAATTTGTCTTCGGTAAAAACGCCGTTTCATCTCCCACTGCCATGATGCGGGCATCCTGGAGATAAGGTGTTTGAGGAGTGGCAAGTTCATTTTCCGCTCACGATTGGCTGGAGTCGTTCTTTGGATGCCGCGAACGATAACGCGCCGCTAATCCGACTATTCCGGTAGCAAACAAGAAGAGGGTCGCTGGTTCGGGAACTGGCTGAAAGTCGTATTGCGCACTCCGAATCTCGTATTCACGCGAGATGGGACTAAAGACCAGAGAGAAACTTGCAATGCCTGAGCCGAATACATCTGTGCTAAAAGTGAAGCCGGTTAATCCTCCGCCTTGGAGGTTGATTTCCTGAAAATCAACGATCCCGCTCATCGAAAACGTGGTGGATAATGTTAGCTGTGACTCGGCGTCTAATGGGATGGTGACGAACCCGGTACTAAATCTCAGGCCGCTGCCGTCAAAGAAGCCACCGCGGGTCTGTCCGTCAAGAATTAGCGCACCATACGGTGGCGCCTGGCTGGCAGGGATCAAAGGCACACGGTGAGTGAATTCCTTGCCTGCCACTATCGCTTGCGCCACCACTGGCCGCGAAGCCGTTTCCCGAGAAGTTGAAACTTACATTTGACCACTCGTCTATAGAGTGAGGGGCGCCCCCAATCGAAACGTGGCCGCTGGTAATAGTAAAGCTGTCGGCGCGAGCTGTTTGCGGGAATGCGAACAACGTAAAAGCTAGAATTCCGAAGGCAATCGCTAGACTTGTTTTCAGCGAGAACTTCATTGGATCCTCCAAATGACCTTGGTGCTACGTGACCACGTGTTTGCGAATTAGTCTTTTGCCTAATAAACGCCAAACACCAGGGTGATTTCAGAGATCCTGGATTTTAAAGGTCATTACACCGCGAAAGGCATTGGCCAGAGATCGGGCATATGTGTCAGGCGAGTAATGTCGGCTGACGAGTGCGGAAGCATGCGTGGCCAGTTCTTCCGCGAACTGTTTATCTGTAAGCATGCGAGCCATGGCTGAGGCCATCGGACGGTGATCGCTCGGGGACACAAGCAATGCGCTTTCTTTATCACTCAACATCTCCGGCACGCCGCCAACGGTTGTCGCCACGATGGGAAGACCGGCGGCCATTGCTTCCAGCAGGACATAAGGCGAACCCTCACTGTGTGACGCGTTCGCAAGCACATTCGCGATTGCGCTAATTCCGAGTGAGTGCGCGGCGCTTTCCAGATTCTTGCGCTCTGGTCCTTCGCCAACAATGATGAGCTTGGCACTGAGTTCAGGATTGGTCTCGGACAATTGTTTGAACGCTTCGATGAGATCGATGTGAGCCTTCTCTCTCGAGAGGCGTCCGACGGCGAGAACAACTTGCTCGTGCTCCGCAAGACCGAGCCGCGCCCTAAGTGCACTGACATCTTCCTCGCTCGCTCGTGGTTCCGGCCGAATCGAATTGTGCTGGACAAGAATGCGATCGCGCGAGAGGCCTCTCGTGTCGCACAGCTCACGCGCGAAAGCTTCGCAGACGGTGATGACCTTATCAGCTTTCGGCAGGGACCAGCGATCGAGTTGATTGTAGAGCCGCATCTTCCCGTCGGTCGTCGTGTAGCCGTGATGAAACGCGACCCAGGGAAATTTTGACCACAACTTTGAGCGCCAGAGAAGGAAATGCGACTTCACGGAATGAGTCAGCACAATATCGGGCTCGCGTTGTTTGATTATTTGTCGCAGGGCCGGGATAACGCTTGAGTCAAAACGACGGCGTTCGGAGATCACATCGACTTCTAAACCCAGTTGACGAGCGGCGCTGACAAATTCGTTTTCGGAATCTTTCGGATGAGCCCCGGCAGTATGGCGAGCACGCTCAAACGTGACCAGAGAAAGTTCGACACAGGGGAAATCGGAAGACTTCGGCCGGAGTTCAAGCGAGCTGCGATGAAAGTCAAGTATATTTTTGGCGACAGCGTTGACTGTAGTCGCTTCGACGAGGGCGAGAAGCTTGATAGTCGCTGGAGTTATTTGCTTGCGGTGCTGGTTGTTGTTGCCGCCAGAGAGTTGTCGCGATGAATTGGATTTCAACAAGCCGTCGTGGACTCTAGCGAGACGTTCTCCCAGTCTGGCCCATTCATAATGCTGGCTTACCAAAGCACGACCACCGACCCGGAGCTTTCGTTGTACGTCATCATTCGTGACGACGCTAAGGATGGCTTCTTTCAATTCGCGAGTTCCATCCCCTATCAGAATGTTCTCGCGGTGAGACACGTCCAGACCCTCGGCCCCCAGCGAAGTTGAAATCACGGGAATACCGGCAGCCATGGCTTCGAGAATCTTCAAACGGCTGCCGCTACCAACTCTGAGCGGTACAACGGCGGCAACTGCTTCGTGGTAATAAGGACGAACGTCGTCAACCGTTCCGGTCACTTCGACGCCGGGAAGCGAAGCGAGTTGGCGAACTTCGGTTGCGGGATCTCGCCCGACGATGGTGAAAATGATTTCAGGTTCTTGCTCGCGAACCGAGGGCCAAACGTCGCGCGCGAAATTCACCACTGCATCGATGTTTGCGTGATAGTCCATCGAGCCGACAAAGACTATCCTGCGCCGCCTGACGACCGTTTCAAATTTTCCACCGAATCGTGATTTTCCATCAGCCAGCCACACTTCGTATGCTTTCTCGATCTGTTCATCAGCGTAATAGGATGTGTCCACGCCGTTCTCAATCACAAAGACCCGCGCGTGCGGATTGACTTGCAGCAGCCTGGACTCGTCTCTTCGGCTCACGACTACGTGAGCGTCGAATTCGTTCATTGCGCGCCGTTCCACGACGCCCATCTTTCGTGAAGTGTCGTATGCGTAAAATTTGCGCAGCGTGCGTACTTCCTGCTGGCTGTATCTGCGCATCAACTCGGATTCGATATTGTGCCAGTCACAAATAACCAGTGGGCGACGCGGCGCGTTACGAATGAACGGCAGATAGGCAGATAGATGAATGCTTTCGATTTGCACGATATCGAAAGTCCCGTCGCTCAGTAAGCGCGTCAATGCCTGCTTCATAGCCTGGGTCGTGTAGTTGAGAATCGGCAAAGGAGTGCGACCCACTGCGCCACGGACAATTTTCGAGAGTGTGTAGCTGGGATCGCGTGGAATAGTAACCACGTTGTCATAGAAGCTTGGGAAATCAACCGACGGAGTTCCGTGGTCCCCGAATGCCAGCAGCGTGACCGATGCAAAATCAGAAATTCTGCGAGCCAGATGGTAGTTGCGCAGCATCGCTCCGGTCGTCGTCGGCCAGCACTGCTTCGGCGCTAGAAAGAGAACACGCATGAAAGTTTGGGATTCGGCATCGCTGATGTTTGCCAGCGATGGATTTGATGAAATCGTGCTGCCTAAAGGCGGGATCGAGAGCTACAGCAACACAGCACTTAGTTTGACGTTTCCACTTTACTCGCGCTCATTCGGAGCGCCAATGTCCTCAAGCAGTATAACTATTTGTCTGGCTAGTGGCAATCCGCTTTATCTCGGTCAATTAGCCCACCCGGCTTGACGGTGCGGCAGGAAGCAAAAGCTCAACCTGGCAGGGGAGTCTCTCTGATTGGGGCGGCTGGAGCCGGTTTCCCAAACAAGTAACCCTGTCCCCGATCACATCTCAGGAGCCTCAGAAATTTGAGTTGATCTTCCGTCTCGATCCCTTCGGCGATCACTTTAAGCCTCAGGTTGTGCCCTAACGTCACGACCGCCATTACTAGGGCAGCATCGTCCGGATCAGTCGTGGCCCCTTTGACGAAGGACTGATCGAGCTTTACTGAATCAATCGGCAGGTTTTTCAGATAACCGAGGGACGAATATCCCGTGCCGAAATCGTCAATTGCGATTTTCAAGCCCATCTCTCTGAAGCTGGCGAGTATTTCAACTTCCGACTCAGCGTTTTCCATCATGGAAGTCTCGGTAAGCTCAAGCTCGAGACAGTCCGGCTCAAGCTCAGTCTCGTTAAGAGTTCGCACAATGGTCTCGCGAAGATTTCCCTGCTGCAGTTGTCTCGGCGAAACATTGACGGCAACGCGAAAGCCAAGGAAGCCGGCCTGATGCCACTTTCGAGCTTGCGCGCACGCCATACGCAGAACCCACCCGCCAATGGGAACAATAAGACCGGTCTCTTCCGCCAGCGAGATGAAGTCGGCGGGCGGCAGCAGTCCCAGTTCCGGATGTTTCCAGCGAACCAACGCCTCAGCGCCAACAATATTCCCCGATTCGATATCTACTTGCGGCTGGTAATAAACGACAAACTCTTCATTATCTACAGCGCGGCGCAGTTGCTTCACTGATTTTTCGTCACTCCCGCTCGCCCTCGTTAGTTTGTCTTTGAATAGCTTCCCATGATCGAGCGCCCGCCGGACGGCCGCGTCCACTTCAGATAGGTCAAAGGGTTTCGTGATGTAGTCGAACGCCCCGGCACGCATTGCGTCAATCGCGAATTCGATGGTGCGCTGGCCGCTAATCATAATGATTACGGCCTCCGGCGCGAGCTTCAGAATGTGAGGAACCATTTCAAGTCCGCTCATTTGCGCCATCGTAATATCGCTGATGATTACGTCGAACGATTCCGTCGAGAGAAGCGCAACAGCATCTTTCCCGGAGTTCAGCGCCACACAATCATAAGACTGGCTCAGAAAATCGTGCAACACATCTCTGATCTGAGTTTCATCATCAACGATTAATAGCCGCGCCTTATTCTCAGACATGAAAACTCTCCGCGTAATTGTTTAGATCGTCGGAAGCACCCGTTCAGCAATAAGAGTGCCAACTGGATCAGAGGCTGAAGATTCTCAACCACCTGCGCCGCAATCACTCCGCATCAAGACACAGCATTCGGAAGACGCGGGCATTTTACTGCGGCATGACTTTAGACGCTGCGGAATTCTGCGCGATGGAATTTTGTATCGGTGATCGTCATAGTCGGTTTCCCCCGTCAAGTACATTCATTGATCGCTCTGCGACTTCAGTCAGTCACTGGTAAGGCCTCTTCGTTCTCTATCAATAACATCCATCCTAAGACTGCATGTTTTGCTTTAAGTCCTTTCGCCCCACTTAGAACTTTGGTCGGTCTTTACGGCCGTCGCTTTTAGCGACGGTACGGCGCTTGCCCAGCGACGGCCACCACCGAACAGGGTATTGGGTTGATTTGAACGTGACGGGCAGTTCTCGATTTATCAATCAAGGAGCAGCTAAGTGAGATTGATCAGACCCAGACGCAAGAGTTGGCTCGCCGCGGTCTTGACCACGCTCGGCGTCTCCATCGGCTTTTCGACCGTCGACCATCCCAGGGCTCAAACAGAGATGACTGTTTCTTCTAAGATCTCACCCGATTTGACTGAACGTGTTAGAGGTGGGCAAGGCCTTAATCGCGCGAACGTTATCATTCAATTCAATGAGGGCGCGAGCCATCAACTTGATTCTTTTCTGATCAACAATGGGGCGACGGTGACGCGACGGCTAGACAAGCTCAACGTCTCCGTCGTCGCCCTTCCGTTGAATGCGGTGCAGGCGCTGGCCACTCATCGTGAAGTACGGTACGTTTCACCAGACCGGGCAGTCGCCTCGTTAGGGCATATTTCAAATACTACCGGAACAGAGGCCGTGCGCGTCCAGACGACTTCTCTCGGCGGTCAAATAACAACCACGACGGTCTTTGATGGCAGCGGCGTTGGGATCGCAATCGTTGACTCTGGAATCGACGTCAACCACTTGGCCTTCAGCAACCAAAACGGGCTGAGTCGAGTGATAGTCAGTCGCGATTTTACCGGCGAAAATCGCACGGATGACGTTTACGGTCATGGGACGCATGTGGCTTCGATAGCCGCGGGGAACGATCAAACTTCAGCTGGCGCCTACACGGGCATCGCTCCAAACGCCAATCTAGTCAACCTGCGTATTCTTAACTCGCACGGGTTAGGTTCGACGTCCAACCTGCTAGCGGCGTTGGACTGGGTGATGACTTATCACCTGGTCTATGGCATTCGTGTAGTCAATATGAGTGTGGGAACTCCGGCAATCGATTCGTACGGGAATGACCCGCTCTGTCAGGCTGTGCGTCGCGCGACGGATACGGGCATCATCGTCGTCGCTGCTGCGGGAAACAATGGCAAGAGCAGCGCCGGCGAGAAGATATATGGTCAGATTCATTCGCCCGGCAACGAGCCCTCAGTTATTACCGTTGGCGCGTCAAACAGCTTCGGCACAGATGGGCGCAGCGATGACACTGTTACCACGTATAGCTCGCGAGGACCGACGCGGAGTTACCGCACGGACGAGAACGCCGTCAGACATTATGACAATCTCCTTAAGCCTGATCTCACCGCACCAGGTAACAAGATTGTAGGCGCGGCGGCGGCGGACAACTATCTGTTAGCGACCCACCCTGAATTGGACGCCAACGTAAGTATGGTTTCGAACCGACGCATGATGTATATGAGTGGATCATCAATGGCCACGCCGATAGTGACCGGCACTGCCGCTTTACTGCTGCAAGCGAACCCGACTCTGACGCCCAGCCTGGTAAAAGCCATTTTGATGTACACAGCGCAGCCGCTGTCCGGGTCAAACATGTTCGAACAGGGAGCAGGCGAAATTAATGTCGAAGGGGCCATGCGGCTCGCCAAATTAATAAGAAGCGACCTGACGACGTTTACGCCGCTCGGTGCGCCGTTGCTGGTGGCCTCGGCGCCCGCGGCGGAGACTACTCTGAGCGGCCAAACATTCTGCTGGGCGCGTGGGATCATTATGAACCATACCTACGCGAGCGGTTCGGACCTGGTTACGAAGTACCAAGTGGTTTATGCCAAAGGATTCATCCTCGGCGATGGCGTCGCAGAAACTTCATCGAGCCAGGCAGTTAACGCCGCGAGGATGACGAGCAACGTTTTGCTCGGCACGAATATCGTGACCAGCGACGGAACTTTTCTTGGCGGAGGTTCATTCTTCATTGGTCTCGGTTTGCTCCTTGGCGACGGCATCATGATCTCCGACGGTGTCAAGATCCCCGACGGTGTCATGGTCGGCGATGGGGTCATGGTCGGCGATGGCTCTGTTCAGCCAGACTCTCTCCCGACCGGCGACAACACCGCTTGCATGAGATAGCGGCGTTTCAAAAAAATTGACGATGAAATGATTTGCTGAAATACTTACGATCCAACCCGACTCGCCCTTGACTTGTTTTGGCCTTCCCGACGGGCTCCGTTGTTTTGAAAGCTCAGTTCTTTTTCGGCTGAGTCCCTTAGCGCCAAGATTATTTGCGGCGTCTCTCCTGTGTCAGGAATCAGGCAGGGTACGTAGCCTTTTCTAAAACCGTACCACGTGCGATTTCAGAATTACCCAATAGTTCTTGGTGTCTTCTGAAACTGCCGAGAAACGAGGTCTCAATGAACCGCGGTAGCCCCACCGTAAAGTGGCTTAGTCTTTTCTTGCTGCTAATTTTCTTAGGCAGTCTTTTTTTCGTTACACATTCTTCCGACGCCCAGGACGTTCCGAGGTCGAGAGAAAAAGCTTCGCCGGATTTGCCGGGCCGAACGCGCGACACCTCTTCAAATGAGCGTGTCACGGTAATTATTCAATTCAATGGTGATCCTGGGAACGATTTCGATTCCTTTCTGTCGAGCAATTCGGGTCATAAGAAGGCGGCTTTCCTCCATCTCAATGCGCACGTAGTTGAAGTTCCTGCCGGAGCCGTCGAGGCATTGGCCGCTCGACCGGACGTGGACTTCGTCTCTCGAGACCGAGAAGTCATTTCGTTGGGACATGTTTCTTTGACGACGGGCGCCGATGCGGTCCGCACGATCAACGGCACTAATGTGACGGGATTAGACGGTTCGGGGGTCGGAATTGCTGTGCTTGATTCCGGAATCGATCCCAACCATACCTCCTTTTTGGATCGCAACAATAATCGGCGCGTAATTGTCAGCCGTGATTTTACCGGAGAGGGACGCACGGACGACCCTTATGGGCATGGCACACACGTCGCGTCACTCGCTGCCGGCAACGGCCGTATTTCGAATGGGCAATACGTCGGTATTGCCCCCAATGCAAATTTGATCAACCTGCGCGTGCTCGGGGCAAGTGGTTCGGGCACCACGTCCGCAGTTTTGAGCGCCCTTGACTGGGTGATGACGAACCAGGCCACTTACAACATCCAGGTTGTGAATATGAGCTTCGGAACACCGGCGATTGACTCTTACAAAAACGATCCGATCTGTCGCGCTGTGCGTCGCCTGGTCGATGCCGGCATCGTCGTCGTGGCAGCCGCCGGCAATAATGGGAAAAACGCCGAAGGCCAGAAGATTTATGGCCAGATACATTCACCCGGCAACGAGCCTTCGGCGATTACCGTCGGCGCCGCCAATAGCTACGGCACCAACCAACGAAGTGACGACGTTATCACCAGCTACAGCTCAAAGGGGCCAACGCGTAGCGCCTGGACAGATAAGTGGGGTGTCAAGCATTACGATAATTTCATTAAGCCTGACATCGTCGCACCCGGCAATAAACTGATTGGTGCCGAAGCGGTGAACAACTACCTGGTGACGCAGAATCCTTTTCTGGATGCGGGCGTTAGTCCCGTCGATGCCCGAAAGATGATGTTTATGAGCGGGACATCGATGGCGGCTCCCGTGGTTGCTGGAGCCGCGGCTCTCCTGTTACAAGCCAATCCGACTCTGACCCCAAACATGATCAAGATTCTGCTCATGTATACCGCGCAGCCGCTCGCGCGCTTCAACATGCTCGAGCAGGGCGCAGGCGAGGTCAATATCGAAGGCGCCGTCCACGTCGCTCGCCTGGTGCGCACAGACGTAAGTTCAAATACTGTGCTCGGTGCTCAGCTCTTGACGACGACCACGGCGCCGATGCCGCAAACAACGATCGCCGGAGAAACTTTTACTTGGTCGCAGGGAGTAATTTTCAAGTACGACTTTGCGACGGGGCTTGAACTCATCACCAAGTACCAACCGGTTTATGGGTTGGGCGGGCTCGTCAGCGATGGAGTTTACCTTAAGAAGGGCGTTCTCCTCAGAGATCTAACAATGCTCTCAAGCGGAGTCCTGGTAAGCGACGGTGTGCTGGTTAGCGATGGCACGGTGCTGGGGAGTGGCACGGTTTTTCTGACTTCCGGCGTGCTGGTCAGCGACGGTGTTCTGGTGAGCGACGGCGTCCTGGTCAGTGACGGAGTGTTGGTCAGCGATGCCACCTTGACCAGCAACTCAACCACCCAAGCATTAGCGGCCACCATGAACGGCGATCCCATGTGGAGTACCAATGTGCAGATTGACACGGGCCAAGACTCCTTGAGCCACTGATCTGCTGGTTTTCATTTTTTTCGCGTTCGATCTGTAAGAAGAAACGTTGTAAGGAGTACGATGACACCTCAATTTCCAAAACTCAATGAACCCCGCGCGGGCGTAGGACCTTCACTCTGTATGGCGCGATCTTTGTTCGCACATGAACTTATCGAAGAAAACAAAGCCGAAGTCCTTCGTTTCCTCGCAGAGCGCCCGCTTCACACCGTTGTGATGAGCGGTTTCGTCCGCGACAACGGAATCGAGAGCTGGCTCAATCGAGGCACTTTCTATGGATGCCGCGATGACCTGGGCAATCTGGAAGGCGTGGCTTTGATCGGACATGCAATGTTCATCGACGCGCGCAGCGGCGAGGCGCTCGGAGTTTTCGCGCGCCTCGCGCAAGATGTTCGCAGCACGCACATGATCATGGGAGAGCAGGAAACTATCCAGCGCTTCTGGAACTACTATTCCGCTGGCGGACAAGCGCCGCGACTCTCCTGCCGCGAAGTATTGTTCGAGCAAACTTCGTCAGTTGAGCCTTTTGCGCCGGTGCCAGATCTGCGGCCCGCCAGTCTCGACGATCTTTCACTGATCGTTCCGGTTCACGCCGCGATGGCTTATGAAGAGAGCGGCGTAAATCCTCTGAATGCCGACCCAGATGGATTTCGGATGCGCTGCGCGCGTCGTATCAGACAAGAGCGTGCCTGGGTCTGGGTCGAGAGCGGCCAGTTGATTTTCAAAGCTGACGTTATTAGCGATACGCCCGATGCGATCTACCTTGAAGGTATTTACGTCAATCCTAATGAGCGCGGGAAAGGTTACGGCTCGCGCTGCATGTCGCAACTCGTGCGTAGTCTACTAAAGCGCACAAAAGCAATCGTCCTCCTTGTGAATGAAGAGCATCAAGTAGCGCAATCTTTTTTTCAAGGGATCGGATTTACCCGACGCGGGCTGTACGAAACGATCTTTTTGCGTGAACAAACTAACGAGTATTAACCGGCAACTCCGTGTCTTGCCTATTTTCTTAGAGGTGTAAAGAGCCATGCCCCGAAAAACTTTGACAAGAACATACATGTTGGTCGTTATCGCCGGCGCCACCGCGGCCGCGACCTATTCGGCAATCCATCTACCGCTCCAGCGAATCGACTTTCGTTTTCTGGCGCTGACTATTTTGACCATAACCATCAGTTCGCGTTTGACCGTAAGAATTCCGCGCATCAGCGGTCACATCTCGGTGTCTGATAGCTTCTTCTTTCTTACTATTCTGCTGTATGGGGGAGAAGCCGCCGTTCTGTTGGCTGGCGCCGAAGCTTTCTGCTCGTCAATGCGCTTCAGCAGAAAGTCTATTCACATTAAGCCGCTGACAATCATATTCAACTCGGCTATGATGGCCTGCTCGACTTTCGTAACTTTCAAGATCCTCAACGTCCTCTTCGGAGATATCACGGCGCTGCGCCACGGTCAGTTTTCAGGCACTTTCGTAGCGGCCCTGTGCGTCATGGCGCTCGTGCAGTACGGCAGTAATTCCAGCCTCGCTGCCATCTATACTTCGCTAAAGATGAATGAGCCCGTCTGGCATATCTGGACCAAGTATTATCTCTGGGCGTCCATTACATTTTTCGCCGGAGCATCTGCGGCGGGAATCATAGCCAAGATTACAGACCTCGCCGGGTTCTACGCGCTCGTCGCGACTACACCGATCATTACCATTATCTATTTCACCTATCGCACCTACCTGAGAAACGTAGAGGCGATGGCTGCGGCCGCTAAAGCGGAAGAAGTAGCAGCTCATGCGCAGGAAGGAGCAGTTTTCTCAGATTGAAAAGATGTCTGCGCTGGGCGAACTGGCTTCGGGCGTGGCGCACGACTTCAACAACACGCTGGCCGGCATTCTGGGGCGCGCACAGCTCCTGCTGGAAACGAAAGATCCGGTGAAGACTGAAAACGGCCTGAACATCATTATCAAGACCGCCAAAGACGGCGCGAAGACTGTGAAGCGCATTCAGGATTTCGCGCGGCAGCGCCGCGATCATGACTTTCAACTGGTAGACGTAAGGCAGCTCTTACTGGATGTGGGAGAAATCACCCGACCTCGTTGGAAGGACAGAGCTGAGGAGGCGAATATTCATATCAATCTGGATCTGGAATGTGACTGCGGCGCGCTCATCATGGGAGATGAATCGGAATTGCGGGAAGTGTTCGTCAACCTCGTCTTCAATGCAGTCGACGCAATGCCGCACGGTGGCATTCTCACGCTCGCAGCAACGGAGATAGGCGGCATCGTAGAAATATCCGTCCGCGATACCGGTACAGGGATGACGGAAGCGACGCGTCTGCGCGTTTTCGATCCTTTCTTTACCACTAAGGACAAACTGGGAATGGGCCTCGGCCTGGCAGTCAGTTATGGCATCATCCGCCGGCACGAAGCAACAGTTGATGTTGAGTCACAAGTAGGTCTCGGCACGACGTTTCGAATCAGGCTGCCGATTGCGAAGTGCGCTACCAAAGTACAACCTGACAGTGAGTTTGCCAGCTCGAAAACCGCCCCTTCGAAATCTTCTCAAACCAGAATCCTGGTCGTTGATGATGAAGAATACGTGCGCGACCTGCTGCGTGACATTCTTGAAAAAGAAGGTTGTGAAGCGGTCGTGGCAGAGGGCGGACATCAGGCGCTATCGCTTTTTGAAAATGGAAATTTCGATGCTGTCTTCACCGACGTAGGCATGCCGGACATGAATGGCTGGGAGCTTTCACGGGCGGTCCGCGAACGCAACAGCAACATCCCGGTGGCGGTGATCACAGGCTGGGGCGAAGCTGTCGGGTCCCACGAACGTCAGGCCGCTCGCGTGGATTGGGTCGTGGCCAAGCCGTTCGATACGCCACAAATTGCAGAGATGGCGCACGAAGTTTTCCGGCGCCGGGCGTTGCGTATTGGACAGCAGACTTCGGTCGTGGCAGCGTCGTAACTTTCCATCACTGCAAACTATTCAACCTTGCTGCTCCTTGCCGGCTATGCCGTTCAATTCAGTTTTGTCCAAATCGTAGCGCTCAAGCTTTCGCTGGAGAGTTGTGCGATCAATTCCCAGCACTCGCGCGGCAGCCTGTTTGTTGCCACCTGTGCGCGTGAGCACCCGAAAGATGTGGCGGCGTTCGATCTCTGAAAGTGGCAGCAGAACTTCATTCGCGGTCTCAGAGTCCGACGATGCCGGGAAACTTTCGCGATTGGCCATTGAGGTTTTCGAATAATTGCGAACGCGCTCGGGCAGATCTTCAGGACGAACCACTTGATCGCACAAGGCCGCTGCGCGCACAACGGCATTTTCCAGCTCGCGAATATTCCCCGGCCAATCATAATTCTCGAGCACCCTCACCGCTTCTTTCGAGAATCCGACAGGGCGAGCGTTCGAACTGACGATGCGTTCGGAAAAATAGGTGACCAGCGGCCGAATGTCTTCGCGTCGCTCGCGCAAAGCCGGCAGATGTATCGTGACTGCGTTCAGACGGTAAAGGAGGTCCTGACGAAAGCGCCCGTCTAGCACCTCCTGGTCTGCATCTCGATTAGTGGCCGCGATGACTCGCACATCGACGCGCTGCGTCTGATTCGATCCGACACGGCGAATCTCGCCTTCCTGAAGTGCACGCAGCAGCTTAACCTGAAAAGCCAGACTGGTTTCCGTAATCTCGTCAAGAAAGACCGTTCCCCGATCCGCTTCCTGCCACAGACCTCTGCGGTCCACCGTTGCGCCCGTGAACGAGCCACGAACATGACCGAAAAGCTCTGACTCAATCAACTCCGCCGGCAAGGCTCCGCAGTTGACCGCGACGAAGGGTTTATCCGCGCGAGGACTACGGCGATGAATTGCTTTGGCCACGATCTCTTTGCCCGTGCCCGACTCACCGGTAATCAAAACGGGCAGATTGGTGGCCGCGACCCGACCGACCAGCTTCATCACTTCGACAAACGCCGCGCTGACGCCGACCAGATCTATGTCGGAAGTGTAGACCGGAGGCGATGGCAGTTCGTCACTGATGCTTCGTCTTGTGCGTTTCTCGATTCCACGGCGAACGGCTTGAGATATTCGCTTAACATCTTCGATCTCAAACGGCTTCATCAAGTAGTCATAAGCGCCTGACGATACTGCGTCGAGGGCTCCGACTGCCGACCCGTGGCCAGTCATGAGAACGATTTGTGCCCCTGGTTGCTCTTCGGTGAAACTGCGCAGAATGTCATAGCCTTCATAGTTATTCTTGGCGCTCAGCCGCACGTCGCAGAACACGAGTGACCAGTTGTCGCGATGGAGTAGTTCCAAGGCCTGTTCGGCAGAACCCGCCTCGCTCACTTCCCAGCCTTCGTTGCTGAGCACTTCAGCCACGTTGCTGCGAATCAAATCATCATCATCGACTACGAGTGCTTTCATGTTATTTGAAGCGAAGAGTAAGCCAGATTTATTCTCGATTCCGATCTGATTGTCAATGTAACTGAGCAAACCCAGTGTGCCAAGATTTTGTAGGTAAAGGTAAACGCCCTCTCTCTTTGGGAGAGGGTTGGGGCGAGGGCGTAGCTGAGTAGCAAGAAAAGAAAACTCTCCTCCATCCTTTTTCCTGTCCGCTCCGATAAAAAAAAGAGTTCGTTCGCTAGGCCCTCACCCCGGCCCTCTCCCAAAGGGAGAGGACATTACCAACGTCCCGAACATAAACTCCCTATCTAAACATCGCACCCGCTCGTTCGACAGAGGCCGGGTTCGAGCGATGGGCGTTACCGCAATTCCTTGAATCTCGATCGGTTGACCATCACGCAACACTACATGTGTGCTGGTCTCCAGCGCCACGCGTCGGTGATCTTTCGTAATGATTTCGATTTCATAGACAGCTCCAAACCATTCTCTCACGGTCCGCGTAATCTGGTGACGGACATAGTCTGCGAGTTCCGGAGCCACTACCTGGGTAATATTCATTCGGCACGCCTCATCGCAACTGTAACCCGAAAAGCGTTCGCCGACTTCGTTCAGAAACGTAAAATTCCCGGCGAGATCGAGCGTATAAACAATCTCCTTCCCGCTACTCAATTCTTCATCTTCCTTTTGTTTGCTTCGAAATCGGTAACTCATTTTCTTGGTGAATAGATAAAGACACCGAGCCCATCACACGTTCTTCTTAGACTGACTGCGGCGCGGTGTGAACTAACTAACGGAGCTTCTTATCAAGTATAAGGGCCGTTACGGCGAAGTGCCGAAAAGGGCTGGGATGCTGCATTTGACTACAGCGAGATGCACCATCGTCGTTTGAAATATCATCCAGGGTGGCATTCCCGCCGACCCCTGCGGATCACTTAGCACTGCGTATGCCACGTGCAAAAACCGAAAGAGTCAAAGGCTCGTATGGCCCAAAAAAAGCGAACGTGATTGGCGGCACATCGGTTGCTGGTAACGCGCTGTCAACGT
>QHXE01000361.1 GCA_003222835.1 Acidobacteriota bacterium
GTACTGCTCGACGTCGATACTGTTTGGCGCACGTTCTTCCGCGTGGTTGAGTGAAGCGCGAGATGCTGTGCGGAAACACACCGATCATTAAATGACCTCGCACAGTCTCCAGGACTCTTTTGGCGGCATCGATATTTATCTGTTCGATCAACTGCTGAAAGGACGCCTCGTCCCCGGCATGCGTCTGCTCGATGCCGGCTGTGGTTCGGGACGCAACCTCAATTACTTCCTGCAACGCGGGTTCGATGTTTGTAGCGTCGACCAGTCCGCGGAATCGATCGCGCAGGTCCGCGCGTTGGCTGCCTCGCTTGGGCCAAACCTTCCGACGAACAACTTTCGCGTCGAGCCAGTAGAGAAACTATCCTTTCCCCATGCAGACTTTGATGTCGTTATCAGCAGTGCGGTTCTGCACTTTGCCCTCGATGAAGAACACTGGCTTCGCATGGTGCGCGAAATGTGGCGAGTGCTGAAGCCCGGCGGAATGTTCTTCGCCCGCCTTGCATCCACCATTGGAATTGAACATCAAGTCGAACACTTGACGGGCCGGCGCTATCGTTTGCCTGACGGCACTGTCCGCTTTCTGGTGGATGAAACGATGTTGATGACCACGACCGAAAACCTCGGTGGTCGATGGCTTGAGCCGCTCAAGACCGTGCTTGTGCAGAACATGCGATCAATGTCGAACTGGATCTTGCTGAAGCAGCACTGAATTGCTGCGGGTCACCGCAAGCGTTGCACCGCCCATTTTTCTAATCGAAACAACCTGTGTAATCTAATGAATCATTCACCCTGCCGCAGGGTTCTGATCAGCATGTCAACTGAACCAAACAAAGTTATCTACTCAATGGTCGGCGTCAGTAAGTTCTATGACAAGAAGCCGGTCCTAAAGGACATCTATCTCTCTTATTTCTATGGCGCGAAGATTGGCGTTATTGGGCTCAATGGATCGGGGAAGTCTTCGCTGCTGCGGATACTCGCCGGGGTCGATAAGGATCATTTGGGGGAGACGGTGATCTCGCCGGGGTTTACTGTCGGCTTTCTCGAACAGGAACCGCTCATCGATGACAGCCGAACAGTGCGCGAAGTCGTTGAGGAAGCCGTAAAGCAAACTGTTAGTTTGCTGAAAGAGTTCGACGAGATCAACGCAAAGTTCGGCGAAGAAATGTCTGACGAAGACATGGACAAATTGCTGCAGCGACAGGGTGAGGTGCAGGAGCAGCTCGATCATCTGGACGCGTGGGATTTGGATTCGCGTTTGGAGATGGCCATGGATGCGTTGCGTTGTCCACCGGCGGATACTCCAGTAAAAATTCTTTCGGGCGGTGAACGTCGCAGAGTTGCGCTGTGCCGTTTGCTTCTACAGAAGCCTGACATTCTTCTCCTCGACGAACCGACTAATCATCTCGACGCTGAATCGGTCGCGTGGCTCGAGCATCATTTGCAGAGTTATCCCGGAACGATCATCGCGGTGACGCACGATAGGTATTTTCTCGATAACGTCGCGGGTTGGATTTTGGAATTAGATCGCGGCGCGGGTATTCCGTGGAAAGGGAATTACACGAGCTGGCTGGAACAGAAGCAGGAGCGTCTCAGGAGGGAAGAGAAGTCTGAAAGCGAGCGGCAGAAGACTTTGCAGCGCGAGTTGGAATGGATTCGCATGTCGCCCAAAGCGCGCCACGCCAAAGGGCAGGCGCGCGTCAATGCTTATGAAGAGCTGCTGGAAAAGGAATCGGAAAAGCGCCGCGAGGAGCTGGAGATTTACATTCCGCCGGGACCTCGTCTGGGCGATGTCGTGATCGAAGCGGACAAAGTCACCAAGGCTTACGGCGACAATCTTCTGGTCGAAGACATGGCGTTTGCGCTTCCGCCCGGCGGCATTGTCGGCGTGATCGGCCCAAACGGCGCGGGCAAGACCACGCTGTTTCGAATGATTACCAAACAGGAAGAACCCGATAGCGGAACTATCCGTATTGGCGAAACAGTTGAACTGGCTTATGTCGATCAAAGCCGGACACTTGACCCGAACAAATCAATCTGGGAAGAGATCTCCGGCGGCGCCGATGTTCTGAAGCTGGGAAGCCGTGAAGTGAATTCACGCGCGTACGTGGGGCGGTTCAATTTCTCTGGCTCAGACCAGCAGAAGAAAGTCTCAACGTTGTCTGGCGGTGAACGCAACCGTGTGCATCTCGCCAAGATGCTGAAAGAAGGCGCGAACGTTTTGCTGCTCGATGAACCGACCAATGATCTCGATGTGAACACGCTGCGGGCTTTGGAAGAGGCTTTAGAAAACTTTGCCGGATGTGCGGTCGTCATCTCGCACGATCGTTGGTTTCTGGATCGCATTGCTACACATATGCTGGCATTCGAAGGCGACAGCAAAGTCATTTGGTTCGAAGGAAACTACTCGGATTATGAAGAAGATCGCAAGGCGCGTCTGGGCGCGCAGGCAGAAGTGCCGCACCGGATTAAGTATCGACAGTTGACGAGATAACATCCGCAGATTGCGCAGATTACGCTGAGGTCAACCACAGGCGTTCTAATCCTATGTTTATTGGAATCGTAGTGTTGCTCGCGGTTGCCGTCGGCTTAGGTTATTTCTACTATCGGCGAAGAGTTCGATCAAAAGAAATCGCCGATATCCTGGACGATCCGAATCCACTGGCAGTTTGGACGTACACACCGGAGGAATGGCGCCGTGCGGTTGAAGACGAGTTCTCGTGGGCCCGAAGCGACGGTAGTGCGGCCCTAATCCGCATTTGCGAGACGGGTATCTGTCTTAAGACGGCTTCGCAGAGTCATTTGATCGAGCTGGCGAGTGGACCGAAAGTCGTAACCTTCGCCGGTTATCGAGGCACGGAAGCAAGTCCGCTTAAACTGCGCGTTCGCTGGAAGGTTGTCAGGCGTAACCGAAGGGGCGGTGAAGAAGTGAAGTACTACAAGGAAGATTATCGAATACCTGTGCCGCTGAGAGAGAAGGACGCGGCGCAAAAGGTCGTCGATTTCTTCACGGCGCGGCTCGAGAATAATTTAGATGCCTACACGGCGGTTGTGCCTGACGATGAACCAATCAGCCTGTTTGGTAAGGACTCGTTTTAAATAGCGTCCGCTCGCGTGCCAAGATTTTGTAGGTAAATGCCCTCTCCCTCTGGGAGAGGGTAGGGTGAGGGCGTAGCTGAGTAACAAGAAAAGAAAACTCTCCTCCATCTTTTCCTGTCGGCCCCAACTAAAAAGGGAGAAAGAAGTATTTTTTTGGTTCCGTCGCTAAGCCCCCACCCCGGCCCTCTCCCAAAGTGAGAGGGAGTCACCCGATGAGGATCGATTTGTATCCGGTCCGCGGCTACGAAGCAGTTTCATCTTCGGCCATCTGATCGTTGATGGATTTTAAGGCGCGCTCAAGCACAGCGCGATGCGACGGATGGGTTGCCCGCTTGAGTTGCTCCATGATGCGCGAGCGAGAAACCCTTAAGGATTGAGATTGCGCGCTGCGGGCACGCTCCTCAGGAGTCGAAGAGTGTCGCTGGGCGCGAGCGTCGGCCACCGACTGTTGTCGTTCGA
>QHXE01000362.1 GCA_003222835.1 Acidobacteriota bacterium
TTAACGCTCTGCAAAGCGAGATCGGTATCAACGTCATCGCCTCCATCATCGCCTCGCTGGTTTTTCTGGCCGCCGGTTTCGTCTGGGGAAAATACAAGGAGCGCCGCCGGAAATTCGGGCGAAACCTCGAGGAATACGACTTCTATCCGTTCACCGTTAGCCGCGAGAACTTTGGCGAGTTCAGCCTGAAAGATTTTCGGCTCGGGATGCATTATTTTCTCAAGAACGAAGATCACACCGCGGCGCGACAGCTCATTTTCATTGGAGAGCAAAACAATGTCCGCACCCAACTCGAGCCCGCCGAGCAAAAAGTTTACGCGCAGCTATTCGACAAATATCAAGGAAAGAAGATCGCCGATGACACGCACGAATTTCTCGAGAACTACGAACGCATCGTGCGCCTGATCGGAAAATCATTTCCCAGCACAGGCATAGAAATTCTTCTGCACAATCTGGCCGATCCCGCGCACTCGCTGGTCGCTCTGGAAAATAACGTGACCGGCCGACATTTACGCGACGGAACCACCAATCTACTCATTGATCTCAAACGACGAGAAAACGAGGACAAACTAAACTACGAGCTCAACATTGGCGCCCGGAAATTCAAATGCACGACCATTCCGATCAAGCGCAAAGAATTCGGAATCGTTGGAGCGATCTGCATTAACGTCGACGCTAACTACCTCACCGAGGATGTGATGAAGAGTCAGGAACGGATCGAGGCCTTCTTCAAGAATCTTTGCCGCACCGACATGCAGCTCGACGAAAATATTCTAAGCAAGGACGAATACGCCAAAGCGCTCAAGGGCAAGCGCCACTTCAAAGACGAGGCGTTCTAAATTGCTGTGGCCGCCAGCCTGTGGACGGCGCGGTGCGTGCGAGCCATTCACGTCAGCGTCGCGCTTCGCGCAGCGAAACGGCTACAGCGAGCGACATGGGCAGTTGCGCCGCAAAGGTAGCGGCAAGAGAGTCGGGAGACGAACGAGTCAAATCTCTCACTATACTGATGACTCCAGAAACTGAATCAGATCCGAAGGTGAAGATCGGCCATGTTCTGATGATGGATGTGGTGGAGTACTCGACGCTGCTCATCACCGAGCAGAGTAGGATTATGAGCGAGATCAAGCGGATCGTGCGAAGCACGGCGCGAATTCAGCAAGCCGAAGCCGACGGCGAACTCGTTTGTGTTCCCACGGGGGACGGAATGTTGCTGGTGTTTTTTAACGATCCGGAAGCACCGATCGAATGCGCCATCGAGATCAGTGCTGCTATAAAAAATCATCCAGAGATTCGGTTGCGGATGGGGATCCATAGCGGACCGGTCAATCAAGTTGTCGATGTTAACGAGCGGGCCAATGCCACTGGGGCCGGTATCGACATGGCGCAGCGGGTGATGGATTGCGGCGATGCCGGGCATATTCTTTTGTCAAAACGTGTGGCAGACGACCTTGCTCCGTTTCCTCGCTGGAATCCGCATTTGCACGAGTTGGGCGAATGCGAAGTAAAACACGGCCGCAAAATTTCGCTGGTTAACTTTTATACGGGCACGGTAGGCAACCCGCAACCGCCAAAGAAATGCGCTCTGGCAAAACCGAAACCGCTTTTAGCCCGTCAACGCGCGTTGATCGGAGCGGCTGCGCTTTTGATTCTCACGCTGGTTATCGGCAGTTTAATTTTCTTGCCCCAAACAGGATCGAAACGTGGAACAACCACGACCGCGTCGCAATCAAACCCTAAATCGATCGCCGTTCTCCCGTTTGAAAACCTAAGTCACGATCCCGAGAATGCTTATTTCGCTGACGGTATCCAGGAAGAAATTCTCAGCCGGCTCTCCAAGATCGCAGATCTCAAAGTGATTTCTCGCACTTCGACTCAGCGTTACAAAAGCAAGCCGGCGAATCTGTCCGAGATCGCGAACCAACTTGGCGTCGCCCATATTCTGGAAGGCACCGTCCAGAAAGCGGCCGATCAGGTCCGCGTTAATGTTCAGCTAATTAATGCGCTGAGCGATTCGCATGTCTGGGCAGACAAATACGATCGCAAGTTAGCGGACGTCTTCGCGGTCGAGAGCGAGATCGCCACAAACATTGCTTCGGCGTTGCAGGCGAAGTTGACTGGAGCGGAGCAACAGACTGTTACTAGGCGCCCCACTGAGAATAGCGAGGCCCACCAGCTATATCTGAGAGGGCGCTATTTTTGGAACAAGCGGACAGAGGAGGGTTTCAAAAAAGCGCTCGATTACTTCCAACAGGCAGTTGCGCTGGATCCAAATTATGCGCCGGCCTATGCGGGAATTGCGGATTGCTATGACCTCTTGTTTGCCTGGGGCTTTGCTTCTGCGGAGGAGTGTCTCCCAAAAGCGGAAGCGGCAGCCAGCAAAGCTCTTCAGCTCGACAGCCAGCTCGGCGAAGCACATGCGTCGCTGGTAGAAATTTTTTTCGACGAGCTGAATCTGCGCGAGGCAAAGCGTGAAGCTGAACGGGCCATCGAACTAGCTCCGAATTATGCGATGGCACATCATTGGTTCGGGATCGATGTCCTCTCGCCGCTAGGCCAACACGACCGCGCGATTGCGGAGCTAAGGCGCGCGGTAGAGCTCGATCCGTTTTCCGCGATCATCAATACAAGCTTGGGATACAGCTACATCCTAGCGCGGCGGTACACAGAGGCGATTACTCAGCTCCGGAAAACGGTGGAACTCGATCCGAATTTTGATTACGCCCATAGTATGTTGGGTGACGCGCTGGCTGTCACCGGCCAGTTCGATGAGGCAATCGCTGAGCACGAAAAAGCGTCCCAGCTGACGGGCCCAAATAATCCTCCAACACCTTTGATGAGACTGGCATATACCTATGCGATGAAAGGTGACCGGGAAAAAGCATTGGCGCAGCTCAACCGCGCGGTTGAATCCAGGCGCGGCCCTTTCGTCAACGCCTTCGGACGTGCTTTGGTCTACATGGCGCTCGGCGACAAGAATGAAGCCATCAATTCGCTTGAGGAAAGCTATCGAGAAAAACAAAGCAATTATATCAATAT
The DNA here is from genome assembly GCA_003222835.1 of Acidobacteriota bacterium. The sequence continues at coordinate 3,037 of QHXE01000362.1, forward strand.
GATCAGAGTTCACCCATTCCTCGATCCGTTGCGCGGTGATCCGCGGTTTGAGAGACTCGCCGATCAAATCGTGCCGCCGGACTCGAAGTAGCCGATTTGTTTTTTGTCATGTCGGGAGAGGACTCGACTCCGCTCAACATGACAAAGACAACTGACACTTCAAGGACGAGACGGTGTAATCAGGGCGCCGCCTCCACCTGTTTGTCATCCGAGCGGAGTCGAGGAATCTCTTACTAATTTCAGAAATATCGAGATATGTCTCGGCTTCGCTCGGATTGACACAAGCGAAGCGCTTGTGTCACTTCGGTGACGCGTGCAGGACCGCCTGGTATTCCGGTTTCTTGTGGTAATCGACCAGGCGAAATCCCCAGCCGATTAACGTGGTCAGATCTTTCGTCTGCGCTTTCTTCTCGTTGAGGAACTTTTCGATTCTCGCTTTCAGTTCCGGCTGTTGTTCGGTGGTGTCGAGAATTTCGAAGATTTCCATCGACAAGAGCCAGTCGCCCGGATGTTCGGCCTGCTGCGTCTCCCAAATTTCACCGAGTCGTTCGTAACCTTTCTTCGTCTCGCGAATTTGCCGGACCTGCGCGTAAAGACTTTCCAGTTTCTTTCGCTTCGCGTCCGAAGGGACTTTGATCGTGCGCTCTTTCGGAACGAGCGCGACTTGAT
>QHXE01000363.1 GCA_003222835.1 Acidobacteriota bacterium
GTTCATTTCGCAAGCCCTTGTCGGTAAAAAAAACTTGTTCGCCGATACTCCAGACGAATTGTTCGCCGCAATCGATACAGGAAATAGATCGATCTTGAAAGTCAGACGCTGGTTCTGTACTCAGCTCCGGTCTTTGATTGTCTGACATTTGGTTACCCTCCCAGTGTACTCTTAGCGCCCTGGGCGCAGTCAGGAAGCCCGGTTCGTCAACGCGTAACTGCTGAAGGCTGCACGAGGAGCCCAAACCAACGCTGATCGCTTGCACGGTTGAAGAATCGCACCGGAGCGACGGCCACAGCGGTTGCACTTATATGACTGCGACAGTCTTGTGTCAAGGTTTCTGGTAAACTTTTTTTTGAGTCGAAAGCGAAGCCTTTGTGATCGTTAATGTCTGTGTCACTCATTTGAATCCATGCCGTTAGTCATCGGGGCGATTACCCGGACCACTTAAGCTAATGCGAATTCTAATCGTCGGTTCAGGTGGAAGAGAGCACGCGCTTGTTTGGGCGTTGCAAAAGAATGCGACCAAACCATCGGAATTGTTTTGCGCGCCGGGAAACGCGGGCATCGCGCAAGTAGCTGAACGCGTCCGCGTCAAAGCTGATGATATCGCCGCGCTCGCGAGGTTCGCTGTGGAGTCAAGAATCGATCTCCCGGTGGTCGGCCCCGAGGCGCCCTTAGCCACCGGCATTGTTGATGAGTTCGAACAACGAGGATTGCGAATCGTTGGACCGGGAAGAGAAGCAGCTCGGTTGGAATCAAGCAAAGCATTCGCCAAGGACTTCATGCGTCGGCGTCGTGTTCCCACCGCGCGTTACCGCATCGCTTCCTCACCAAACGAAGCTATCGCGATATTGCAGAGTTGCGAATTTGGGAGCGACGAAGCTCCTGTAGTTGTTAAAGCCGACGGACTTGCTGCCGGAAAGGGTGTCGTCGTCGCGCCATCGCGTTCAGAAGCCGTCCATGCGGTAAAAGAACTCTCAGGTGGAGCCGTTAGTGCCGAGGCAGTTAATCGAATCGTGATTGAAGAAGCGCTTTCCGGCCGTGAAGTATCTTTGCTGTTATTTTCGGACGGCAAGGATTTTCGCTTAATGCCCGCCGCGCGCGATCACAAACGCGTAGGTGAGAATGACACCGGCCCTAACACCGGCGGCATGGGATCGATTACAGGTGGAAGCGTGTTGGACGACGCAATGCGAGACAATATTGTCCGCGAGATAGTCGAGCCAACAATACAGGGAGTGCGTGATGAAGGCTTCCCATTCCGCGGTATTCTTTTTATCGGGCTGATGATGACTGCCAATGGTCCGCGCGTCTTGGAATATAACGTCCGTTTCGGAGATCCTGAGACTCAGGCGATTCTGGTGAGATTGCAGACTGACCTCGCCCAAATCTTCGAAGCGATTACGGAACAGAGACTTGGTGAACTTGAAATCGATTGGTCTGGCGATTCGTCTGCGTGTGTGGTGCTCGCGTCGAGGAAAGCGTTGCCGTGTTTCATGCGGCTACCGAGCGAGGTGAGCAGGGAGAATGGCTGACTAGCGGTGGCCGCGTGTTGGGAATTACGGCCACCGGAAACAACCTCGATCTCGCCTTAACGCGCTGCTATGGGGCAATCGCGGATATCAATTGGGACGGAATGCAGTACCGGCGCGATATCGGGTGCAACGCAGAACGTCGGGCCCCGTGAGGTGATGAGGTTGTCGGTTTTAGAACGACCGCGTTTCTTCCTGCCTTCTGCTTGCTGCCTACTGCCCACTTTCTTTTCTTTCGGCGTGTCGCCTTCTGCTATACTCAAATGAAAATCGTTTGAAAATGCAACCGTGCGCGTTGCTCATACGTACAATTTCGAGCGAGTTGCCTGCGTTTTCGACGAACAGTGTAAAATCTGATCCGATCTCGAATCTCAATTAGCCGGAGGACGAAATGGGACTGTGGACTAGAATCAAGCGCTCAATGCGCGCCCTGTTTGGCGGAATCGTGGAAAAGACTGAAGACCCCGAGTTGATACTCCAACAAACGATCCGCGACATGCGCGACCGCATACCCGACCTGAACAACTCCGTCGCGCAGGTTATGGCTACCGAAAAACTGCTGGCTAAGAATAAAGACCGGCTCGAGGGGCAAGTAGTCGATCTCGATTCGAAGATCAAAGCCTCGGTCAAGATGAGCCGCGACGATATTGCCACGGCCTACATCGGTCAGCTTCAGCAGGCTCAGGTCGATCTTCAAAAGACCGGACACCAACTTGAGCATGCGCAATTGGCATCTCAACAGGCGCTCAAGGCGCGCGACAATTATGTGCTGCAAATGCAGCGGCGTACCGCCGAGGCCATGCAGCTTATCAATCAGTCGAAGCAAGCCAAGCTGCAGGAGCAACTGGCTCAGACAATGGCGTCTTTCCAGCTCGGCGATGATGCTTCGACGTTCGACGAGATGCGGGACAAGATCGACCGCCGCGCGGCTGCCGCTGAAGCGAGGATGCAGCTAGGTACGGCTTCGGTTGATACTCAAATGCAAGAGATCGAGCGCGAGGCGATGGACATGCAGTTGCAGGACAAGCTGCTTCAGTACAAGCGCGAGATGGGATTGTTACCTGCCGCCACGAGTGAATCATCACCGCAGGCGCTGCCGGCTCAAGGCGAGAGCAGTGTCACCGAAGGTTCGTCGGGCGGCCATTGATCGCATATCGTCATTATGGACAATTAGCCTAAACGTACAACGAAACCATCCCATGAATGACAAAGAAGAAACGACGCGAAAATTCGACGATCAGCCCGAATGGGTAAGGTATCTAATCTCAAGAGTCGATGGAGTCACAGAGACAGTCAATGGACTGACAAAGACAGTCGATGGGCTGACAACTGAAGTATTTCAACTTCGCGACCGGCTCGATGCGCGCGATCGCGAGACCAAGCCGCTCAACGAGACGTTAGAAGCTTTTCGCGTTGAGATTCGGGAATTGCGCGAAGGGCAGGAGAGTCTGCTCAAAGGGCAACAAGAGTTGCGTGAAGAATTCAACCAATTTCGCGAAGAAGTTCGCATCGAGTTTCGCCGATTGAATGCCAAGGTTCTTGATGTTTTGCAGCGGCATATGGATGTGGTGGCTGATATCTCGGAACTGAATCGTCGGGTGTCGGCAACGGAAGCCCCGAACAACTGAGCAGGCCTTCAAGGAGCCTCTCAATTTTTGGGGCATGGCCGGTTTTGCCATTGCGGCGGCTTACGTCCAGGACGTGACGCCTCTGCTCGCGGCGTTGGCGGCCGAAGCTGTCTATTTAGCTGTGGTACCTGCTACCCCTTTTTATCGTCGTCTGGTTGAGCGGCGCAACAAAGAGCGGGCGCGCAAGCTTCGCGATGCCCAGCGCGAAGCCGCCATAAAGGCATTCGATCCGCGCGAGCGCGAAGCTGTCGAATACCTGCGCTGGATGAAAAATCAGATTTACTCCAACTATAAGAAGTTCACCACCAGTAAGCAGATTCCCGCTAACCTGCAAACACTCGATCAGCGTTGGGAAGACTTTGTCGATCTGCTCGACGTTTATCGCCGGCGCAAACATCACCTGCGATCAATCAATCGCCAAGCCGTGCAGAATCAATTGAAGCAGGCCGAGCACTCAATCCAAACCGCTTCTGACGATCGTCAAAAGCGAATTCAACAGGCGAACGCGGAAATTCTGAAACGCCGTCTCGCTGCCTTCAGTGATCTCGACCGCTCCGTGCGTTTGGTCGAGGGACAACTACAGTCAATCGAAAACTTCTTCGGCCTCGTAAACGATCAGGTTGTAACCCTGCCGACGCCCGAACGAGTCTCGGCTTTGCATTTCGAAGAACTAAGCGATTCGATTGCGATGACCCGCCAGATGTTGGAAGAAACCGCTGACACTTTCGGCATGCTCGATCATCAGAATCGCGAGCTGGATTTGCTTCTCGCCAGTGGCTCGTCTTCCAAATGAACCTAACTAGCCACAAAGGCACAGAGCCGCAAAGAAGGCTGCCGACGGATCGGTTTCTTTCTCCGGTTTTGTCCTCTGCGTCTCTCCGGCCCCTGTGGCAAATCTTCGTAGCGCCAGGCGTCTTAACGGCCTCATTTCCAGCCACTTAGCTCTTAAAGTTATGCCTCAGCAAATACACTCTATCGCGTTGAAAAAAAAGATGACCACAACATATTGACATCCGCTACGTGCGGGTGTATAGTGCGGCCTGCTCGTGGTTGCGGCGGCTGGCGGCGGCGGCAGAGGGGGTTCAGACCCGACTCCGCAGGGTTTTCTGTGACTTCGCGTAACCAACCGTAGTACCTGCTCTGACAACTGATTCATCGAGAAGGCGATCATGCATCGTCGTGGTATTTTATTCCCCAAATCGGCTCGCGTGCGGTCCTGCGCGCGGGAAAGGTAAACTAGAATGAAGACAGCGAGTGGTGCGAAGATGACGAAGGTGTCTCAAAACGAAATTTCCGAACCCCTAGTTTCTTACCAGCGCCGAATCACGCCAATGGGTCTCAATGCCAAGCGCGTGATCGCCAAACGTTACTCGCTGAAAGACGCGCGCGGCGTCACAATGGAAGAATGGCCGGACATCGTAGCGCGGGTAGTCGCACATGTTTCAGTTGCGGAATCCGATCCCGAGAAGCGCGACGAATTCTTCAACTCGATGTCGGATATTATGCTGGCGCGGGAGTTTGTTCCCAACACGCCTTGCCTCGTCAACGCTGGAAAGCCCAACGGTCAGCTCGCCGCTTGCTTTGTGCTCGACGTGCCTGACTCGATCGCCGGCATCATGAAGACAGCAACTGACGCGGCGATTATTCATCAGACCGGCGGCGGCACCGGGTTCACTTTTGAAAAGCTTCGTCCCAGCGGCGCGATGGTGCGCTCGACTCACGGGGTGGCCAGCGGTCCGGTGTCGTTTATGAACATTTTCAATACGACCACCGATACTGTGAAGCAGGGTGGCGTTCGTCGCGGCGCGAATATGGGAATGATGCGCGTCGCGCATCCCGACGTGCTGCGCTTCATTCATGCCAAGAACGATCAGCACTCGCTCACTAACTTCAACATTTCGGTGAACGTGACGGACAAGTTTCTCGAAGCCGTCGATCATAATGAATGGTATCAGCTCGAATTCGATGGCCAGCCGTGGACGGAGCCGATTTTCGATCCAGTCACGGGGCGCGACTACGTTGTCTATCGGCGGCCCGATGGCTCGACTGTGACCTTCCGCGACAAAGAGACATTCGAGACCGCAGATCTTTCCGACGCTCTGATTGAAGAGCCGCCAACTCCCGGCATGGCGTATGCTCCGGACATCTGGAACCGCATCGTAGCCAGCGCACACCGCCATGCCGAGCCAGGCATTGCGTTCATTGACGAAGTCAACCGCCACAATCACATGATGAACTCGATGGGCCCAATCATGGCGAGCAATCCCTGTGGCGAACAGTTCCTGCACTTCGCCAACTCGTGCAACCTTGGCTCGATCGATGTGAACAAGTTCTACGATCGAGAGCATC
>QHXE01000364.1 GCA_003222835.1 Acidobacteriota bacterium
TCCCGACATTCAGAAAATCGCTTTCACCGGTTCGACGCAGATCGGAAAACTGGTCGCCAAGAACTCCCTGGACACGATGAAGCGCTTGACGCTGGAGCTCGGGGGCAAGTCGCCCAACATCATCCTGGACGACGCCGATCTCTCCACGGCGATCCCGATGGCCATCAACGCATGCTACCTGAATAACGGGCAGGCCTGCATTGCGGCTTCGCGCCTGATCGTGCCGGAAGACCGCCTCGACGAAGTGAAGCGATTGGCCAAGGCGGCCGTCGAAAAAATCAAAATGGGAGATCCGAGAGACAAGGGCGTCACCCTCGGCCCATTGGCCAGCACAAAGCAGTACAAGCGCGTGCAGGAGTACATCAAGTCTGGGATCGAGGAAGGTGCGGAGCTCGTCATCGGCGGGGAAGGTCATCCCCAGGGACTTGAAGGTGGGAATTTCGTGAAGCCCACCGTGTTCGCCAACGTCACCCGCGAGATGCGTATCGCGAAGGAAGAAATCTTCGGACCGGTTCTGTCGATACTGACGTACAAGACGGAAGCCGAGGCCATTGAAATCGCCAATGACACCGAATTCGGCCTCATCGCCTACGTAAGCTCGGCGGACCCGGAAAGGGCCGCCCGTGTGGCGCGCAAACTCGCCGCCGGCCGCGTCCTGATCAACACATTAAGTCACGATCCGTTTGCTCCCTTCGGTGGGTTCAAACAATCGGGGATCGGTCGGGAAGGCGGGATCTTCGGGCTGCAGGAGTACCTGGAACCCAAAGCGATCATCGGCTAACCCGAGGAATGTCCTGACAGCGCGATTGCTTCCAGACGAACTTGTGGGCGGACCTTCGCCCGTGGTTATCGGCTTCAGCAGCCCGGTGCGCAGAGGCATCGCGGCCTGACGGCTGACGGCCTCGCTATCCGCGCCGACGGGAGTTCGCAAGTGTCCGGTATCGGGAGAAATCGGACCCTGGCCCCGATCGGCAGATAATGGCCGAACGCGGACGCTATCGCGTTACTGTTACCTCACCCGTACGCGCATGTGTACTGCCGGAACAGGGCAAATCGCTTCCGGGTCGCTCGTCGCTTTTACCGTCCAGCCAGGGGGCAGTGGGGCGCCGTAGGCAGCCGCCGCGGCTGTGCCGTAATCCGATGGACTTGGAGCAGCCATGAGGCGTTCTCCCTTCAGATCAGTTAACTGAATACACGCTGACACCCTTGTTCGTCGTCACTGCAATCCGATCTCCATCCGGCGCAATATCCAGAGATAGGGAAGCGCCGGGTACGTGAACCTTTTTGACGCTGCCGATCGATGGCTCCCAAAGAAACAATCCGTCCCCACTGTCGACAAAGGCGACATACCGGCCTTTGGGGTCCCATTTGGCCTGACGGACGGGTGTTCGAGCTCCCGAAAACGATGCAATCCGGGCCCCGTCTTGAATCCGGAACACCCGCGCGGATTCAATCGACGCAGCCCACGCTTCGTACTCCTTGCGTGTCCCTTTTAGGAACACTAGGCCGACGCCCGTCATCACGAGATCCCCGGCCGGACTTCCTGCCACAGTTCTCAACTCAAGGTCACCGTACGGTGACTCTTCGTACGCCTGAATTTCTTTAACAGTGATGCCCGACACGAGATCCCTCACGGAGATCCGGCCGCCCCCAATGGTGCCTAATCCGATCAGGCGGCCGCCCCCAAACACACAGAGCGAGCCGACGCCGGGCAAGACTTTCATGGTCTGAACAACCCGCCACGAGCGCGTGTCGTACACAATGACGTTCCTCTCCAGATTCCCAGACCCCCTGTTTCCGAAGGTTGCCGCCGCGAGAAAAGCTTGATCGGGAGAGGTCATGAAATGTAGTGCCCGATTAAGGGGGTAGTCATCGTTAGGTTGCGGGCCGCTTACAGTACGAACAATCGCTCCGGATGCGACATCCCACACTGAGAATGCTGCGCTGTTCGGGACGGCGTCCGGAGGCGGAAAAACGAGCTGTGAAGAGCCTGCAACGAACGCGATCGACCCCCCCAAGGCCGGACCCCCACCGGTCACTGTAATCTGTTGGATGCGATGACCGTTGCTGTCCCAGACCGTGAGAACGCCCCCATAGTCGCTCGCTGCAGCGATTGCCGAGCCATCTGACGCCCACGCCACCGCGACCGCGGCGCCAGGCGTCGTGAGATCGAAGACCTTTCGGACATTCGTAGAAGGAGTCCCGGCGCCGCGAGACACTGCGCTCGGGTTGGCTCTCGCGGTATCAGCCTTCGGTCCCCACGGCAGAGCTGGCGCCGGTCCTGGAAGTGCTGTCCCGAGAAGTCCGCACAAGAGTCCAAGTCCGGCGAACAGTGTTGTAGCGCGCCGTCGCCCCTTGGCCTTTGCTACGCGAGAGCTCCGGCTCGACTGAAGGTGCTGAAGCGTCGTTTCTTCCACGTGCCCACTACACAGTTGGATTAACGAGATTCGTCGGTAGTGGAGAGTACCCGTACGCGACTATAAAGAGCGAGACCCCGCGCAAATAGTTATTTCTTTACCCATCGTGTACCAAGCAGCGCCGTGATCGGATTACCGCGACCTCATTGGCTGCCTGCCTCACGGTGAAATATCGCCGTTCGTGCTTTCGACAAAAGACGACTCGAGCTTGACGCGAGGCTATCAGAGCTGTACCTCTGACAGCGTTCTGCTCGTAACGAACCGAACGATGCGTCGTCTTCTTCCATTATCCATCGCTAATGCAGATTCTGAGACTTTGCGTAATTCCAATTTTCTTGAGTCGAAACGCACAAATGATATTCGGGCGGAAGACACTCCGAAACCATAAATAGGACTGTCTTGTCGGAATTGCGGGAAAATATCGTGATATCTGCCGGGCACCCAGTATTCCTATCAGTTGGCCCTTCGCAGAATCTATATCCAGCGACGCCGCCAACGCCCACATAGGGCAACTTCGTGCCTGAAGCAGTGTCACGCGCCTCCATAACAAGAGCCCCATCTACTTTGAAAGCTTCCTTGCCTGCACTATCAACTGATACCTCAACACGGTGCGTTGAAAGCGTCCCCGTTGCACGGTGCCCTGGCGATAGATAGAAGCACCCTATCTCCGGAATAGTCGGCGAATTTCGCGGTATTGCTTGTGGTCCGCAATAGGTGGAAGTTTTTCCGTAGACACCCAGATTTGATTGGGCGGGATCCTGCGCTCTTGCTTGCGCTAGAAGCAATACGCCAGTCGTTCCAAGCAGGAGAGAGCAAATAGTTCTTATGCTTGAGATATTCATTGGGTTTGGGTTAAGAACTATCTTTCTATCGCAATTCTTAGTGTCCCTGTCAAGCCGCGAGCGATGCCACCGAAGACAGCTGCGGTGCGACCTTCCGCGGCATTCCTCGATACGATTGATCGGAGACTCGGCTACGCGCGCGAGTCGTCCCTCGCGTGTGAGTGCGACCCAGTTCGACGCGGTTTAGTTACCTATGCTGCCTATGTACAGCCACCCGAGCTGTCCCGAAGCCCGGACGATTGCGATCCCGAGTCACTGCAGTCGCCCGTCTAGGCAACCGCTTTGCTGTCTCGGGGTACGGCGAATAGCTCGTCCTCTGGCGCGATCGCGTGACCCATTTTCAGGATCCGGGACCATTCC
>QHXE01000365.1 GCA_003222835.1 Acidobacteriota bacterium
CTCCTGGCTGTGTCGCCTCAGCGCGCCCGGAGCTGCAGGAGGGAGCACCCTCGGGCTCGCACCTGCCGATCACTAATCCTCCTGGCTTGCGAACGCGCTGGCTCGCACGGCGCGCGCGACGATGCGATGCCCCGCCGCCGTTGGGTGTACTCCATCCCAGAACAGGAAGTCTGACGGCTCCTCGCAGACCGCGTTTTGGACCACTCCGAATCGCAAGCAAGTGTCTACCACGTCGCTCAGTTCAAACTCGCCCGGATTGGCAATGATGGCTGCGATCAGGACGTTGTCGTCATAGCGCGCAATGTGAACCTGAGGCAGACCGCGCAACTGAGCAATCGCCGCTCCGAGAGCGTCATTGAACGCGGCACTGAGCGCTGCGCCGGCTGTGATGGCCGGAGGACCAAATATTCTGACCGCGGGTGCATGCGAGATGTCCGGGGCGTTCAGAATGAGAAAATTCCGTGCGCCAGAATCCGCAAGCGCCACGACATTGTCGGCGATGCTTGTGACCGCCGCACCGATGATCGCTTGCGCGGCCGCCTGCCCGGACGCCGGGTCCGGGGATGTCGCGATCGCCGTCAGCGCATCGCGTAGATCGTCCCCGCCGATCCATAGAACATAGGTCGGCTGAGGACACGCGTGACCCCCATAGTTAGACAGGAACAGCGACACTTCCGCGGTGAGGTCGTACGAGCCGGTACCCGGACGCGCGCGGGCGCCACCCACCGCATAGTTGGTGAATGTTCCAGGACCCGTGAACGCGGGCGCACCGCTGTCCGGTGAGTCCAGGCTGTTGGCGAGCCGCTGCGCCCAGGTCGGCCCATTGCTGAAAGTATGGCTCGCGTAGGGGGCAGACGGTATCAGGCTGAAAGGAGCGGTAGAGATGACCCCTAGCGCGGCGTAGGCGTTGCCTGGATCGGTAAGGCTGTCGCCGAAGGCCACGAAGCGGTTGTTGCAGCCCTGTGCCTGCGCCAGCGATGCCGACGCGAATGTGAGCGCCAACAGCATCCAACGAGTGAGCTTGTGCATGGTCACTTCCTCCCATTTTGTTGCGTCGGTGTACACGCAGCCGCCAGCTCACTGACAGCAGCATCAACGGCATATACCCCTGAGCCCTGTGACTGGGATCGAACCAGTGGCCCTTGCCGTGTGAAACGGGGGGTAGGGGCTTACCGATCAACCATATGCGAGCGAGGATGCCAATTGCAACAGGTACTTGGTATCACGTGATGTCACGCGATATCACGCAATATCATCTTCGAACTGTCCCAAAATTGTCCCAGCTGAAGCGCGGTGGACCGGTAGCGGTTGGACGCCGCACTCACCGGCGCACTGATTTCTCCTGATTCATCGCAAACCACTCTCGAACGGCAGTGCCTCAAGCCACTTGGGGAGTGGCACGATCTTAATGCCGGACTTCTCCTGCGCGCGTTCCAGGTCGAGTACGAGCTGCAGCGAATCTTTGGGCCGCAATTTCTGCGCATAGTAGAGGAGCGCGCCACCGAGGGCGCCGTGGGAAGTCTTCACTTCAATCAGCCACTGGACTCGCCGATTTCGTGTGACGACGAAATCGACTTCCCGGCCCTCTTTGTCGCGCAGGTAGTAGAGCTCCCAATTCTCGCCTGCGGCGTCCTTCCGGAATTGCGTGTATTTCAGCAGACTGCAAGCCACGAGGTTTTCGAGCTGTGCACCCCCAGTCTCGTCGTATGCGGCGGCGCAATCGTAGAAGAAGACCCGTCGGTCCTTGCGAATGCTGCGCGAAAGGCTACTCGAGTAGGGAGGCAGCAAAAACACCACATACAGCTTTTCGAGTAACTCGACCCAAGATTTTGCCGTTGGCGGCGAGATCCCCAGGCTCTGAGCCAGGTTGTCATAGTTTGTCGGCTTGCCTACGCGCTCACGCAGGAGTTCGATGAGATCCGCCGGGCCGCGCCAGGAGGTCACTCGCGACAAGTCGCGCAGATCTTCACGGGTAACAATTTCCATACGGTCGTTGCGCAACCGTGCAGCTTCGTCCGGATTGAGAAAGGCTTCGGGGAAGCCACCGCTCGCCAGCAACCGTCGTAGGCGTTCTTCCAGCGCAAGTTGAGGTAAGAACTGCTTTGACTCGGCCACGTCTATCGGATGCAACCGGTAGAAGTACTGCCGCCCAGTCAGAGCATCTCCCGTTCGCCGGAGCGCATCGAGTCGGGCGCTACCGGTGACCAGCACCGGTGGTTTGTTGCCGAATTCGTCTGCTACCGCCTTGAGCAGGTTCTTCCACTTCGGAGCCTTATGGAGCTCGTCCAGTACAATGAGCGAAGCGTCCTTGGGCCACGCGGCTTCCCGGATGATCCTGCGATCTTTCGTAATGTCCCAACTGAGGTACTGTCCGCGCTCATCGAGCAGAGACTTGGCGAGTGTCGTCTTCCCACATTGACGTGGACCGGCGAGAAGCACCATTTTTTTTCGCAGATCTCGCGTGAGTCGTACAGTGAGATATCGCATCAGGCCATTCTAAAGGCTTGTGCATTTTGGTCAAGACTATTATAAAAGAAGCTTTATTTTGGCGGTGAATGCACGGAGGCGGCGAGAGCGCGGCGTATCCTCTCGGGCCCGAGTTCAAATCTCGGCGCTCCGACCAATAAAAACCGCCACTTCCGGACTCCAAGAATCAAAAAATCGGCCGATGCACAGTTCGGTGTACAGTTTGCGTGTCAGCCACGCTGCCCTTGCATCGCGATGGTGCGTGGTCCGGTCGGGTCTTTCCCGGCGGCACGCCAGTAAAAGGAGCTTGCCATCCTGCGCGTCGGTTTGTTCCTGCCCCCGCGGTTCTGCAATTTGAGTTTTGCGCCGCTCGCGGTCTTTGAAACTGCGAATCTCATATTGAAAGACCACTTTTACGACCTTCACGTCGTATCTGTCAGCGGCGGGCTCGTGATCAATTCCTTCGGTGTAGCCACGCAGACTGAGCGAGCCGATCAATTGGCGCTCGACACGCTTCTGATTGGCGCGCCCTCAGACATCCGGGAGCCGTCGGCTGATGTGGTGGACCTGCTCCAACGCAGTTACCAGAAGACGCGACGCATTGCATCGATCTGCGTCGGCGCATTCATCCTGGGCAGCGCTGGCTTGTTGGATGGCCGCAGGTCCACCACACACTGGTTTTACGGGAGGGAACTGCAAAGTCGCTTCCCCAAGACTCGTGTCGAGATCGATCGCATTTTCGTAGGCGACGGTTCAATCTGGACGTCGGCCGGCATGACCGCCGGAGTTGACCTCGCGCTGACCCTGGTCGAACGCGACATCGGCCCGCGCAAAGCGCGCGAAGCCGCAAAGGCCATGCTCGTCCACCATCGACGAGCCGGAGGCCAGTCTCAACACTCGTCTCTTCTTGAGATCGACGCCAAGTCCGACCGGATTCAGGATGCACTTCACCATATTCGGGGAAATCTATCTAAGCCTCTCTCGATCGAAAGACTAGCGCAGGTGGCTTGCTTGAGCCCCCGACAATTCAGTCGCGTTTTCCGCATGGAAACCGGTATGACTCCGGCAAAGGCAATCGAAGCGCTGCGATT
>QHXE01000366.1 GCA_003222835.1 Acidobacteriota bacterium
TCCTGGCGATGGTTATCGCAATGTGAGGCGTGTTGTCCTGCATACGCTGAACCTCGCGGACCTCCTTCCGATAAGCGCAGTGTGGGCCGGAAATAAAGAGAATCCCTGCCCATTTTATCCGCCAAAAAGCCCGCCGTTGTTATATGCGGCGACGACAGGTTCGACCCCGTTCCGGTTCAATTTGCACTGCGGGGATATCGGGCACACCTTCATGATCGGTCCGCCAGGCTCGGGGAAATCAACCTTCCTCGGTTTCATCGTTGCCCAGTTCTTCCGCTATCCCCGTGCCCAAGTGTTCGCTTTCGACAAGGGCTACTCGCTGCTGGTGCTCACGCGAGCCTGCGGGGGCGAGTTTTACGATCTAGGCGGCGAGACCGATGGATTGTCGTTTTATCCATTGGCGGACCTCGCCGACGACAGTGACCTGGCTTGGGCGAATGGCTGGATCGAAAAACTGTGCACGCTCGGTGGCCTCGACGTGAAACCCCATCACCGCAACGCGGTGGCAGATGCCATGAAGCTCACGCAAGGGTCGCCGAGGCGGACACTGACTGATTTTCTGGCGACCGTGCAGGACAAAGAAGTTCGATCTGCGCTTGAAGTTTTTACACTGAGCGGCCCGCTAGGTCGCCTGCTCGATGCTGAAAAAGATGGGTTGCGGGAGAGCCGCATGATGGTTTTCGAGATGGACAGCCTGATGAAGTACGGCGATGGCAATAGCAAAGCAACGGTTGCCGTGTTGCTCTACTTGTTCCGGCGAATTCAAAAGAAACTGGACGGGCGTCCAACACTTATTGTTCTGGATGAGGCCTGGGTTTATCTACGGGATGAGTTATTTCGCGAATATCTGCGTGATTGGCTAAAGACGTTGCGCAAGCTGAATGCTGTTGTCGTTCTCGCGACGCAAAATCTGTCAGACATCTTCAATTCCGGAATCAGTGATGTGGTCATGGAAGCCTGCCCCACAAAAATCCTGCTGGCTAACGTGGAAGCAGCGAACGTGCAGTCGCGCCGTTTGTATGAAGCAGTCGGCCTCAATGACCGGGAGATCCAGATCGTTCAGAGTGCTATTCCGAAGCGCCAATATTACGTGGTTTCGCCAGAGGGTCGTCGTCTGATCTCACTGGGACTAGGCGGTGTCGCACTTGCGTTTGTTGGCGTGAACAGTCCGGACGACCGCAAAAAAGCGGAGGAGGTCATGCGCTCCCATCCCCGAACCTGGCAAGCGGAATGGTTGCGCCAACTAGGTCGTGCGGACTGGGCGGATTGGTGGCGTGAAGTTGAAGGTGTCATCGAAAGGAGTGTATCGGCATGAAAAAAGTACTGGCGTGCACAGTGGCTGTGTCCCTGCTTTTTCTGGGCGTTCCAACGCCTATGAGTGCGGGGGTAGTGGCGGGTGTGGCAACAGAATGGACGCAAATTCTAAATCACGTCCAACTGGTTATGAACTACATCCGAATGGGCGTTCAGCTCCAGATCGAGATGCAACAATTATCAGAGCAGTTGAAACAGGGAAAGGGATTGCCGAGCCAGATCTTTGGTTCAATCCAACAGGATTTAGGGCAACTTGCGCAAATCGTCCAAGGCGGGCAAGCCTTGGCGTATTCGATGGGCAATCTGGATGCGCAGTTTCGCAATACGTTTCCTGGCTACAGTTCCCGCACTTCTGGGTATTTTAACGACTACAAGAAATGGTCACAGACCTCGCTCGATACCACATTGAGCACGTTGCGGGCCGTGGGCTTGCAGGGACAGCAGTTGAACAGTGCGCAAGCAGTACTCACCAAGCTTCGCAACATGTCGATGAGCGCAGGCGGGCAGGTGCAGGCAGCTCAGGTGGGCAACCAGATTGCTGAACAGCAGGTGGAACAACTGATGGCGCTTCGCCAGTTGATGTTGGTCGATTTACAGAGTAAACAAGCATATCAAGCGGAGCAAATTCAGAAGGAACAAGCGGATAAAGCGGCTCTAGAGCAGGTCTTTGGAACGCAGCCGTTAGTGACTGATCAGAAAAAATACTGACTCCGCGGGGAGACGACATGAAGCGAGCATGGATGACGGTTCCGGTTCTGGTCCTTGTAGGAGCACCTCAGGGTTGCAAGAAGGCGGAACCGCCAAGCCCAATCGTAAAGAAGGTCGAGGATGCAGGATCTGGGGATTTATCGCGGGCAAGCACGAAGTCGATCAACGATTGGTTTACTAAACATCAGAACCTGGCAAAAGAGATCAAGAAAGAGTGCCTAGAAGTACAGAATTCGAAGCCGGCCGATTGGCGCGATACAACAGAAGGTCGCGTGTGCAGTGCGGCTATCTCGTCAACATTGATCGGAAATGAGCCAATACGGACAGACGACAAAAAGTATTGAGGTGAATCCATGAGAGGCGGGTGCGGTCGGCAGCAGCGGTTCTTCAGGGTGTTAGGCCATGCGATTTTAATTGCTGCTGTCCTATTCACTATGACCGCCATCGTGCACGCGCAAGGACCTAATTCCGTAAACGCCCCATCTAGCATTCTGGACGAATATAAGAGGCTCCAAAACAGCTGGATAACAAAGCTCCTGGGCGCAGCACAGCGGCTCTTCTTCTTGCTTGCAGGCATCGAAGTGGCCTGGAGCTTCACTCTCCTTGCCATCGAAAAGGCCGACTTCCAGGCGCTCACCTCGACGATTGTTCGGAAGATCATGTGGATCGGGATTTTCTACGCCATCCTTCTCTACGGCGTTACTCCTGGGGGAGGCGGGTGGATTCCCGCCATCATCGACAGCTTTCATATCCTCGGTCAAAACGCATCATCGGTAGGTCCACTGGGGCCGAGTGCAATCGTTGGCTTTGGCGTGAACATGTGTGTCGATCTTCTTTACTCACTGAAGGGCGCGGATTTTCTGACGAGTTTTGCAAGCAGCATGGCGCTTGTTTTCTGTGCCGCCATCATCTTCATCGCGTACCTCGCTATAGCAATTCAATTCGTGGTGGCGATGGTGGAAAGCTATCTCGTCATCGGTGCGGGAGTGATTTTTCTCGGCTTTGGCGGGTCTCGGTGGACTGCCGCGTATGTGGAGCGGTACGTCGCATACGCCGTATCGGTCGGGATGAAAATCCTCGTTCTTTATCTATTGGTGGGAGCGGGGATGACTGTCTCTCAGGGCTGGATAGCTGTCGCACAAAACGCCGCTACGTCGCCCGACCCAGCCCGAACCGGATTCGACTTAGCCGCCGCTGCGGTGATGTTCCTCTGCGTCTGCTGGATGTCGCCCAAGATTTCTTCCGCAATGCTGGGTGGTGTTGCCTCGATGAGCGGCGGCGATCTGGCTGGCGTTGGCATGGGTGTGGGCTTGGCCGCAGTGGGTGCAGGTGTGGTTG
>QHXE01000367.1 GCA_003222835.1 Acidobacteriota bacterium
TTGCCAGCAGAATCATGAACAAAGGCCAGATAGCGTAGGTCGATCCCCAGAGCTGCTGCGACATGAAAGCTCCGTGGATGGTGGCGATGAGAATGAAAGGGAGGACCAGTGACACGCCGCTTCTTCGTTTGATCGCTACCAAGCTCAATACGAGCGAAAAAATCAACAGGACTGGCCAGAGGGATAGTAAGCGCTCCGCTCTCTCTGAAGCGTCGTGCTCGCGCAAAAGATAGATCGTTGGCCAGATAAACGGCGCGGCCACCAGCACCGCTGACAAAACCGCTAACGCACGACTGCCGCGGCGACTGGACCAAAAGGCAATTCCGAGAAGAATTAACCCAATCCATAACAGCAGGACTCGGTCTTGATAGATGCCAAGCATCTCGGATCGCGCCGGCGTGCGACGCGCTGCCGCAAACTGAATAGTCCAGTGCCAGTAGTTACTTAGTCCAGCCGTGAAGTGAACCAACAAAACCGCGAGCGCGAAGGTGAGCATCGTACCCATTAGCACCAGGATGTATTTTCGTGCTGAATGTCTTCGCCAAGCTTCAACTATCGCGAATGCTAAAAGCGCAGTGCCCGTGGCTCCAAGAAAAGCCAAGCCGGTGTTCTGTTTGATGAGTAGCGGAACTACCAGCGCGGCGCCGGCCAGAAGGCTGCGCCACGAAGAAGCAGGTTCGAGTTCAATCCGTTGCAGCAAGAACACGCCCAAAAGGATCGCCAGAGTGCAATCGGGATCGTAGAAAGGATGCGGATAGACGCAATAGACGCCGAGGACGATCACGGGCAGACTTAGCATGAATGCCAACGAGCGCGAGCGGGTCACTTCTGTGCGTAGCAGGTTAAGCAGAATCCGCCACGTCAGCACCGTTGCCAGTCCTCCTATCACCGCGCAGTAAGCGATATGGTGCCAAAAGACTCTTCCGGTGAGTTTGATGATTGCGGCCTGAATCAGAAACGTGAGCGGCGGATAAGGGAAAGGAAAATCCTTATAGGGAATATCGCCGAGTGATATGCGATGCGAATTCTCCAGAACGTAGCTTAGATCCCAAAGCACTCCCAACCGTGAGTTTTGCCAAATAACGATTGCGGCGGTTGCCAGGAAAAGCAGCAGGCCGACAATTCCGTCCCGCCAAAGCCAGCTTCGCTCAGTAGATTTAGGAATGTCCTGGGGATCCTGATTGGTGGAGCCGAGGGGGATCGAACCCCTGACCTCATGAATGCCATTCATGCGCTCTCCCAGCTGAGCTACGGCCCCGTGCTAGTTCGGTGACAATGGAATTCATGATAGAGGAGAATCGGATTCTGTTCAAACCAAGATCATAGCCGGCTTCATTCGCATTTAGTTTGCGCGATGATACAATGCGTGCCTCGACGACCAAACTTGCGCGTAACCATTCTTCCCGTCCGCGCGTCTAAGGTATCGAACAACTCGCGATAAATGTCTCGCTCGCGCAGACAAAGCGAATTACCAATTTAACGGAGGATTTACTGATGAAAAGATTGTTTTTGATAGCCGGATTAATGGCCGCGCTCGGCTTGGCCATCGTGGCCAGCGCTATGGCGGCGGCTAATTTCGGTGGGACTTGGACATTGGACAAGGCCAAGAGTCAGGGCTTGTCACAGCGCATGCAGGGCGCCGACAAAGTCACCTGGACGATCACCCAGGATGACAAGACGATTACTATCGACCAAAAAGTTGAGGGTGGTCAGACACAGGCTGGCGGCGGCGGCGGTGCAGGCGGCGGCGGTGCAGGCGGTGGCGGTGGAATGGGCGGCGGTCGCGGCCCCGGTGGACCTCCTCCTCCCGCGGTATACAAACTCGACGGCAGCGAAACGTCGATGGAGATGGGACCGGCGAAGGCGGCGCTCAAGGCGACTTGGTCCGGTAATGCCCTCGAGTTATCGAGGAAGAGCACCTTTACCGCTCAAGACGGTAGTGAACGTACCAGCAGTGAGAATCGCAAACTATCACTGTCAGGCGACGGCAAAGTGTTGACGGCTATCGTCCATTCCGAAGGCGGCCGTGGTGGTCCGACGGATTCGACGCTCGTCTTCAATAAATAGTAATTCGCTCTCGATCGCGATCGAGATCTTCTAATACGACAGAGCCGCAAGGCCACGCGCCTCGCGGCTCTGTTGTGCTTTAGAGGAGTTGGTTTACGATCCAGATAAAATAAGATCGACGCCCTCACCGCGGATGTTGTCGTGAAGGATTTTCAGCCGAAGTAAAGAGTATTCTCTGGCATAGTCGATATTGAGCGCGCATTTTATCGACCCTCAATGGCCTTTGCGCAAACAAAACTCTAGCGCACGAAACCCAACGTAGCTACAATCATCAAAGTGCCGACGCGATTCAAATGGAGTCTCGTCTCGGATGAGCGCCTGCTTGACACCCGGGTGTGCGATCTGCCGGTACGCATCAAAGGTTCTTTCCTCGAATCTCACATCAAACGTCTCTATAGCGAGTTGAACGATCGCGGCATTCGTTTCAAGCCGCACGTATGGTTATCAGCCGATTGGTTTACGCCCGACGGCGTGCCGGGTTTTGCGATTCCATTTTATTTGGCGCATCCGAGGCTGGCGAAACTCGAACGCAAGCAGATGCTCGAAATTGAAGGCGGCACTGATTTCGAATGCATGCGCATCCTGCGTCACGAAGCCGGCCATGCGATCGACAATGCGTTTCGTTTGCACTTCAAGCGACGATGGCGGTTGACATTCGGCTCCTTCGCGCAGCGCTATCCCGAATCGTATCGGCCCAAGCCAAACAGCCGTAGATACGTATTCAACCTCGAGGCGTGGTACGCGCAGGCGCACCCGGCTGAGGACTTCGCCGAAACGTTCGCCATTTGGTTGCAGCCTCGTTCGAACTGGCGCCGGCGTTATCGCGGCTGGCCGGCGCTGCGGAAAATTGAATACGTCGACGAAGTCATGAACGAGGTCGCCGGCACTCGTCCCAAGAACCGTGCCCGGCGAAAAGTAGAAACACTGCCCGAAATTCGCATCACCTTGCGCGAACATTACCGTCGCAAGAAGCAGCAATACGAATTCAAGTGGCCCGCTTATCTCGATGCGGACCTCCGCCGCATTTTCTCGAATGATCCTCGACATCGATTGCGGACCACGGCGGCGAGTTTTCTGCGCTCGATCAAACGCGAGGTCGAAGA
>QHXE01000337.1 GCA_003222835.1 Acidobacteriota bacterium
TGCCTACAGCATCGCGGCCTGGCTGTCGCATGCCGACCGGCACGGCAATCTGCCCGCGTATCTCAAACCGGACCTGACCGCCAACGAGCGCACCGTCGCACAGGTCGAAGGCTGGATCTTGGGCGTCCCCGGTAACCCGTGTGCTCCGCGTCCGCGGTCTACTCACTGACTCCGCTCGCATCAGCGGATTCGACAACCTATGCAGAGTCCTTCTTCCCGGATCGAAGACGACGCCGACATCAGAGCAGCGTTGGAGTGGTTCCAACAAGTCACTGAGGATCGCTCAGACCTCTTGCAGCGAATGCGCGCGGCCGAGCCGCGGAATCTTGCGGGAGATTTGCGGGAATCAGTCGTGCTCAGTTGTGCTTCGTGGTGCCAATTGCAACGGGCGCCCCTTGGCAAGTGGTTGAATCTACATGTTACCTTGAGCCAACTACCGCTCATAATGCCGGGGTCGAGGGTTCGAGTCCCTCCCTTTCCACCAATCAGATCAGCGTGTTATCGATCGGACCCTCGACTGCGGACTCGCCGTAAGCGCACGGTAAGCGCAGAAAGTCGACCTCCTTCTGTTCTCGATCAGGAAATCCAGGTGTTCGGTGCTGCGCTTATAAGCGCGCACCACAGTGAAGTTGAGATTGTGGGCCCGGTGCGAAACAGGCCGCGAGACCTTTCCTTTCCACCGACGTTGCCACCATTGAACTGATCCGAAAACAGTTGGCCGCCGAAAAGCCTTCCCACTGCAAGCGCACGGTAAGCGTGAGAAGCGGCTTTTGGTTGAGCTTGGCGACGGCTTCGCGTCGCTGATCGGGCGCAAGGTGCGCGTAACGCAGGGACATGCCAACTGAGCTATGACCCAGAAGATCACGTACTGTGTTCAGCGGAACGCCGTGCTGGACTAGGCGCGAAGCAAAGTGATGGCGCAGGTCGTGCCAGCGGAAATTGCTGATCCTGGCTCGCTTGAGGACCTTTTTCCACGCGGTCTGAAATCCGGTGGCAACATCAAAGACACGCGCTCCAGTTCCGGACTGTTCGCGCCAGTTCCGCAGCACGCTCACGGCTTCGTCATTGAGCGGCGCATGCCGGGTCTGGCGATTCTTGGCATGCCGGCCCTCGACGGTGAGAAGCCGACGGTTGAGGTCCAAGGAACCCCAACGCAACTTAACAACCTCGCCGCGCCGCAGTCCCGTGTTCATCGATAGCAGTACGGCGGGCGTCAGATGATCGCCAAAGTGCGTCAGTCGAGGCAGCAACTCCTTGTGCCGCTCTTGCCGCCGTTCATTGGCCGCCGTGCGCCGATTCTGCATTTCCTCATCGCGCGCCTTCAGTGCGTCCCGAAGCCGCGATTCCTCGGCTTGATCAAGAAAGCGCACCTTGCCTCTGCGATCGATGCGCGGCTTATCGACGCGTCTCACCGGATTTTCTGTCAGTTCACCCGCTCTCACCGCGCGCCTGAGCACGCTTGAAAGCGTGAAGAGATCGCGCAAGACAGTTGCGGCACTGCGGCCATCGTTCAGACGCCGTGCCTTCCACGATTCGATGAGCTCAACCGTAATAGCCGTGAGGGGTTCTGGGTACCAGGTTCTAAAGAGCCGATGTAGCTTCTCGAGCGTGTTGGCAGCAGTTCGTGGACGGCTCGCTTTGACCCACGTCGTATACGTGTCTGCGATGAACATGCCGAGCGTGATGCCGTCTGTTCCCCCAATACCGTGCAACGGATGGCGGCCATGTGCCAGGTTTCCCAGGACCTTCTGACATCGGTCCCGTGCGTCTTCCGGCCCAACGGTGCCAACCTTACCCAGGACGACTCGACGATTGCGCCCGAAGCGCGCGTAGTACGATCGCACGCCGCTCGGCTATACCCTCAACAGGAAGCCGGGCAGTCGGCTATCGTAGATCTCAAACGGTTTGCTTTGAGGCTGGGTCTCTTTGCTCGTGAGCAGCGTCGCTCCGATGAAGGCTTGCATGATGAGACTCCTCGAATGGGAAGCGGAAAACCCCGCCGTGACGGGCCGCGCTTATAAGCGCGCGACGGGACGAACGGTGGAACTGGGTGTCGCCCAAGTAAAGGCAGGCCGACGTTTGGAGCAAGTCAGTAATTTCCGCTGACCGCGTCGGTCGCGCAGCACGGGTGGTCTGGCCTGTCAACTTCCACGACCCCGGCCCGGGTCGCGCCCGGTGCGTGCTGCGGTGAGCTTGGTTGAGTTGCTTATGCCGGCGCGGGATATCCGGCCTCTTCAGCCTGTCGAGCGCGAGCCTGAATCTGAATGCATTGATGTTACGCACCGGCGTGAAGCCGTCGATTAGCAACTCAGCGGCGATCGGGCGAAACCAGGCGCGATCACGCGCCGATTGAAAACTGGTAGCGAGGCGATCGACCGCTTCAGGAGAAACCGAGGGGTTGGCGACAAAGGCTGGCATGGGCGCCGTTACGGTCGATTCGAGCACGCGTACGCGGGCGGCAAGATCGGGGTGATGGAGTTGTGTCAGCAGGTGCCAATACGCATCGACAGGTCCCACGTCGATCGCGCCTTCCAGTACCGCGGCGTGCCCATTCGTAGCGAGCCGCTTCATCGGCCCGCTTCCCGAGGAGCAGGAGGGCTCAGCGATAGGCATCTCTCCTACTAACCCGCGACACGCTCCACGACCGGAAGCCCTGCGGCCTTCCATTCGGGAAATCCGTCCTCCAGGCGGCGAACTTTCCAGCCGCGCTGACGAAGGAACGCAACGGCCTCAAATGCCAGGACGCAGTAAGGACCGCGGCAATAGGCCACGATTTCTCGGTTCTTCGGGAGTTTCCGCAGGCGAGGGGACAACTCGCGTAGCGGAATATTGATCGCCCTTGGCAGATGACCGGCGGCGTATTCGTCCTCCGGGCGGACGTCGAGTACTGTCACGAGACCCGCCTTGATCCGCGCCGCGAGTTCTTCGCGCGACACGGCCTCAAGGGCGTCACGCTCGCGAAAGTAGCCGCCGATAACGTCACGGGCTGCCGCGTGCTTGCTCTCCGCGACCTTGCGCAGCGCCGCGACCAGGTGCAGCACTGATGGATCGCTGAGCCGATAGAGTACGTGCTTGCCCTCGCGTCGGGATGCGAGCAGCGCCGCGCGCTGCATCAGCCGCAAGTGCTGCGAGGCATTGGCAATCGACAGTCCTGTGCGCTCGGCGAGCCCTTCCACGCTGCGTTCGCCCTGGGCAAGCTGTTCCAGGATCTCGAGCCTGGAGCCGTGGCTGAGCGCCTTCGCGACCTCGGCGAAGCTATCAAACAGGGCGCGTTTCGGGCTGTGGCTTGACATCTGGGATACCACGCTAGATCATTCTATAGAATTATTGAATGTAACGCGCGCGGAATGCAACCGAAACCAAACTTGGTGAGCGCGGTGCGTCCGCGGCCCTGCTGTGAGGATCGAAATGATACTGCGTCCGTTTTTGCACGCTGAGCCGGTCGCGATCTCGTATCTCTTCGGCTGCGGCGGCAGAGCCTCCGGCGCTATCGTCGATCCTGTCGGGGATATCGAGCCTTACCTGCGCGCCGCCGAGGCGAGCGGTATGCGGATCCTTTATGTCATCGACACGCACATCCATGCCGATCACGTGTCAGCGGGGCGGCGCTTGGCATCCGCCGCCGGTGCGCGATATGTGCTCGGGGGGCAAGCCGCGGCCGCTCGCGCGTCCGAGACGGTACGCGATCGGGACGTGCTCGAGCTTGGGAACGTCTCCGTCGAGGTTCTGCATACGCCGGGACATACTCCCGAGCACGTGTCGCTGCTCGTCACTGATCGGACCCGGGCCCACGAGCCCTGGTTCGTGATGACCGGTCATACCCTGATGGTGGGCGACGTCGGCCGAACGGAGCTCGCGGCGACCGCGGAGGAAGGCGCACGCGTACTCTTTGCGAGTCTCGGGCGCCTCAAGGCCTTGCCCGACTACGTCGAAGTGCTACCGGGTGCCTTCTCGGGCTCGGTGTGCGGCCGCGGTTTGAGCGGCAAGCCGTTCTCCACAATCGGGTTCGAGCGGCGTCACAACGCCGCATTTCGCATCGACGAGGAGGCTGAGTTCGTTCGCTTCATGTCGGCCGATATTCCGGTACCCCCGCCAAGCGCGGCAGAGCTACGAGCCGTGAACGCAGGTCTCGCGGCGTAACAGCCCCGTCCGGGTGACTCGCCCTCTAGCAGCCCAACCGGTCGTTATTTCATGCACCGCGGCTGCCTGACCCGCATCATCAATTCTGCGCTCTGCTGCCTCAGGACATTCGGTGTCGCGTTCGTCGCGGACGTCGTCGTCGACCGGCCGAGTGTCTGAACGTGGCGGGACGACTAGAAGGCACATCCACAGGGGACGTCCGCCTCGGACTGCGTGAGAACTGGCAGCAGTTCTCGCTCCTCGTGCTCCTTAATGCCTTCGTCGGGGGCATGGTGGGCCTCGAGCGAACGGTCGTGCCGCTGATCGGCTCCCAGGAATTCAGGATCGCTTCGACGACAATTGTTGTCTCGTTCATCGTCAGCTTCGGAGTCGTGAAGGCCTTCGCCAACCTCCTCTCCGGGCATCTGGCCGACCTTTATGGACGCAAGCACCTGCTCGTCGCGGGCTGGCTCTTCGGGCTTCCAGTTCCGTTCATGATCGGCTGGGGCCCCACCTGGGGCTGGGTGGTGGCCGCGAACGCATTGCTCGGTATCAATCAGGGTCTTGCCTGGTCCATGACCGTCATCATGAAGGTGGACCTCGTTGGACCTAAGTCCCGCGGCCTTGCCGTCGGCCTGAACGAATTCTCCGGCTATCTCTCGGTGGGTCTCACGGCCTTCCTGACGGGATACATCGCCGCGCGGTACCAGCTTCGGCCGCAGCCTTTCTATCTCGGGATCGGCTACGCGGCCGTGGGGCTCGTCCTTGCGACCCTACTTGTGCGCGACACACGGCATCACGTCCGGCTTGAGGTTTCGCGCCACGCGGCGGCGTCGACGGATACGCTCGGGTTCTGGCAGATCTTTCGCCGGACATCGTTCGGTGATCGCAATCTCTTCGCCGCCTCACAAGCCGGTCTTGTCAACAATCTCAACGACGGCATGAGCTGGGGAATATTCCCGCTCTTTTTCACCTCCTTTGGTCTCGGCATCGAGCGCATCGGCACGCTCAAGGCCATCTATCCAGTGGTTTGGGGTGTGCTCCAGACGGTGACCGGCCCTCTGAGCGATCGCTGGGGCAGAAAGGCACTCATCGCTGCGGGCATGTGGGTGCAGGCGACTGCTCTATGCCTGACTGCGGCAACACACAGTTACCGCTGGTGGCTTGTGGCGAGCGTGCTCCTTGGACTCGGCACCGCGATGGTCTACCCGACCTTGATTGCGTCCGTCTCCGATGCGTCGCACCCGATCTGGCGGGCGCGCTCCCTCAGCGTCTATAGGTTCTGGCGCGACATGGGTTACGCGATTGGCGCACTCTTGGCCGGCATCATCACCGACCTGGTCGGTGCCGCGTACGCGATCGCAGCGATCGGCGCATTGACGTTCGCTTCCGGGACGATCGTCGCGGTTGTCATGGATCGGCCGCGCCAGAACTCAAGCTCGTGAACATACCCCCGCGAATTTCACGAGCCGGGTGATGAACTCTGCGGCGATGATGCAAATGCACGACCGGGAGCACACGGGCATGGTGCTCCTCGATCAGCTTGAATGGCGCAACATGTCCGAGGGCACGTGGCGGCTGGGTCCCGCCTTGGCTCACGGGACTGCACAATCGGGCGGCGATTCAGGCGCGGCGTGGCAATCGAGTATGTGCGGGTTGCCCACTGGGTGCTCACGTCGGGATAGGCCGCCTCCAGCGTGCGCGTAATGTCATCCAGGCAAGCAGTGTACTGAGCGACGCCACAGGGTCTTCGCTTGGGCAAAACGAGTATGCAGCTGCGACACGAGCGTGGACTTACCACTACCGCGCGGACCGTAGAGCACCAGTCGAGCAAATCTGAGCGCAATTTGCGAACGCTACTGCATGGCCTGCACCGCCGACAATCGGAACTCCACGCCGGTGTGCTCGTGAGTCGTGCGTCGCGCCCGCGGCGGCGGCTCGAACAACCGGAACCTGATGCGGGTACCCCGAGGCAGTGGCGTGGGCTGGCGCCCTTTGACCTTGGAGCGCCCCCTAAGGTGTACCGTCTCGCGTGGCCGCGGCATTGCCCCCCGGTTACGGCTGAGGCATTTTTAGTTGGCTTGGTCCTGCAAGTTGCCCTCGTCTTGGTCTCTGTTCCTGGTTGCGACGAATCCGTGCGTGTGCGATAGGCCCGAGGCATCTCTAGAAACATAGAAGCCGACGATGTCGCCCTGAGGGTTAATACCCCGTGCCTGCGTGGCGAGCACGTCTCCACCTGGAAAGTCGATCGTGGTGAACTCCCCCTCTGTGAGCAGGAACCCATGTGTCTTGTTCGTAGAGTCGGTAAAGAAGCCCACAATCTCGCGCGAAGGATTAATGTCACGAGCATCGGACACTACGGCGCTTGGCGGATCGATCATTTGAAAGACTCCGTCGTGCACCATGTAGGCATGGAAGGTGGCGACGGTCGCAAAGACCACGCCGACAATCGTCCGGCCGTTCGGCGTTATTCCATTGTGCATGCTACCAGGCACGGGGAACTCGTCGTAGTGTCCGTCCTGCAACACAAAGCCGTGCATCGTCGTCAGGAAATCGAAACTCAAATTGTGGAAGCAACCCACAACCTTGCCTGTCGGGCTCATCTTTATGGCCAACGTGTTGTTGGCGCCAGGAACGTCGATGGGGGAAAAGGTGCCGTCCGGATCCCGGAGGAAACTCCGAGTAAAGGCCCCAGCCGGATCCACCGTGGTCGGAACCGGAACGGCGTAGTAGCCCACGATCTCGCCCTCGTCGGTGATCCCCTGCGCCTGGCTGCGGCCAATGCCGTTTGGATCATCAATTGTCGTGTACGTGCCGTCGCTCAACAAATAGCCGTGGCCAACGGTTCCTACCGCGTAACGGCCAACGATATCGCCCTGCGCATTGATGCCTAAAGCGGCGGTGAAAGTAACACCAGGCAATGCGACATCGATTGACTTGAACTTCAGGTGCTGCTTCGACCCCGCGAGAGTCGTCCCGAATGGTCCGGTCAGGCCAACTACCAACAGCGCTAGCGTAAGCGCGACTATTCCAAGCTTTTTCATTTTCGTCTCCTCTTCATCCTTCCTGGGGCAAGTGTTACGGGGACGACCTTCGGCTTGCTGCGACTGCACCCGCGAGCCGTCGGACCGCTGTACAATCAGTGGAACCTCGCTGGAATCGAGCCGTACTCTCTGTTGCCTTCTGACTCCGGGGTCGGCGCGGCCTGAATGCTTCCGCAGCCTAGAGGCAAGCCTTCTCAGAAGTCTTTGGGAAAAGTTGAGGTTTCCTGACGGTTTTCTTGCAAGGCCGCGACATGCGCCCGGAAGAGCGCCTATACCAGTTCGGACCCTTCCGCTTGGACCCCGCCGAGAGGCTCCTCCTGCATGAGGGTCAGGCCGTGCCCCTGTCCCCCAAGGCCTTCGATCTCCTGGTCCTGCTGACTGAAAACAGCGGCCACCTGCTGGAAAAAGATGATCTGATGAAGAAAATCTGGCCGGAAACCGTGGTCGAAGAGGTTAATCTGGCCCACAACATCTCGATCATCCGGCGGGCCCTGGCCAGCCGGGGCGATGTGCACGAATACGTCGAGACGGTGCCGAAACGTGGCTATCGCTTCGTGGCACCGGTGCAGAACTTGGCGGCGAAGAACGTCGGGCAAGCGGCCACCGAAATCGCTTCGCGCGAAGGCAAGGAGGCGAAAACCGTAGCGTCCATGACGCGGTGGCCTGTTGCTCTAGCCGGCGCGGTGCTCGCCGCGACTGCCGTGACTGTGCTGGTGTGGCTCGACCCGGGCGAATGGCGGGCACGCTTGCTTGGCGGTCATCCCCCGCCGGTGCAGACAATCGCGGTGTTACCGTTGCAGAATCTCTCCGGTGACGCCGCGCAAGACTACATCGCCGACGGCATGACGGAGGCGCTGACTACCGATCTGGCCCGAATAGAGAGTGTGCACGTGATCTCCCACACCTCGGCGATCCAGTACAAGACGGCCAAGAAACCTCTGCCCGCAATCGCCCGTGAGCTCAGGGCAGACGCCGTGGTTGAAGGGTCAGTGCAGCGCTCCGGCAGTCGTGTGCGCGTCACCGCCCAGTTGGTTCGCGCCTCTGATGACAGGCATCTCTGGGCTGATACCTACGAACGCGACTTCCGCGACGTGCTCGCGTTGCAGGACGAGGTAGCCTCTGATATCGCTAAGCAGATCGAAAGCAGACTAGGCGGCCCGAAGCCAGCCCCGGTCCCAAAGGCGCAGGCAGTAAACCCGGAAGCATATGAGAACTACCTGCGGGCAAACTATTACCTGGATAGTCTTGATCTGCAGAAGAGCATTGACTACTACCGTCAGGCCATCAAGCTCGACCCGAACTATGCGCCTGCATACGCTCATATGGCTCAGGCTTACTCGTTTCTGGCCTTCTTCGGTGCGATATCGCCCAGCGAAGGCTGGGGCAAGGTGAAAGAAGCGGCGAGCCTGGCGGTACAAAAGGACGAGCGCTTGCCAGAGGGCCATGGCGCGCTGGCGCTGGCCAAGCTGCACTACGACTGGGATTTTCCGGGGGCGGAGCAGGAGTTCAAGCGCGCGCTGGAACTCAACCCTAACGATGCCGATGTCCGCCACGAGCACGCGCACTACCTCATGGCCATTGGCCGGCTCGGCGAATCGGAGGCGGAGAGCAGGCGCGCGGTGGAGTTGGATCCGGTCGGAGACGGGCTGATCTCGTGCCTCTGCTGGCATAGCTTCGCCGCTCACAATTACGATCAGGCCGTCAGGCTGGCGGAGAAGTTCCTGCGATCGCAGCCTGACGATGCGTGGGAGCGGACCATCCTCGGGTGGACCTACGAGCAAAAGGGAATGCCCGAGCAGGCCGTCGCGCAATTGAAGAGGGCAGTCGAGGTTACAAAAGGCGACACTTTCTTCGTCGCTGCGTTGGGGCACGCGTACGCCGTCGCTGGCAATCGGCACGAAGCGGAAAAGATCCTCCAGACACTTTCAGATCGCGCGAAGAAGTCCTATGTCTCGCCGTTTGACCTCGCGTTAATTCACGCGGCCTTGGGCGAAACGGACAAGGCATTTGCTCTGTTAGATAAGGCGGTTAGCGAGCGCTCTACATTCCTCGTATACAGCAAATGGGAGCCGCGGCTGGATCCGCTGCGCCCAGATCCTCGATTTCGGCAGTTACTTAGGCGCATTGGACTGCCGGCTGACCAAAATGCGCCGGGCGAGTGACGCGCTGCGCGAACCCGATGGTGTAGGTCTGTTGGGTATGTTTGCGGGTACAGTCTGTTTGGCCCTTAGCGAACGGCGGCTTCTGGATAGGCAAGGCCGCCCCTCGAACGACGGGCAAACCAGTTAGTGGCGGCGCTACGGGAGCACGATGTACGCTTCAGCCGCTAAAATTAAAGGAGCGGATCATGCGAGCGACTCACTTGTCCGTGCTGGCCGCATTCGGGTCTGCCCTGATTCTTGCGAGCTGCGCCGCCACGGAATCGAGAGCAGCGGCTGCCCCGGTCCCGGTGTCGCCCCGCATCACGGTACTCTACGATGCGTTCGGCAAGGATTCGATGATGACGAAAGACTGGGGTTACGCCGCCTTGGTGGAGATCAGCGGCAAGCGCATTCTATTCGATACCGGTGACAACCCAGAGATTCTTGCAAAGAACGCTAAGGCCAAGGGCGTCGACCTGACGAAGCTGGACTTCGTGGTCTTGTCACACCGTCACGGCGACCACATTGGCGGATTCACCTTTATACGAAACATGAATCCGAGAGTTAAAGTTTACGCACCCAAAGAAAACTTTGGTGTGTTTGGTTCCGACCTACCCAGCACCTTTTATCGTAAAGACGCGTCGCTGCCCGCCGAGATGCGCTACTACAGTGGTATGCCGCCCGAGACGATGAAATTCGGTACAGCCTTTCCCGGAGCGAACGTTGAGTTGATCGACAAGACCACGGAAGTGGCCCCCGGCATTACCCTGATCGCCTTGATATCCGACGCGCCGGGGACCAGGGAATTGAAAGAGCTGTCGCTCGCCATTAACACGGCGGAGGGCATCGTACTGGTGGTTGGCTGTGCGCATCCGGGAATAGAGTCCATCGTTGCCGAAGCTGCCAAGATCAATCCGCACATTCACTTCATCGCCGGAGGATTTCACCTGGTTGTCGCGCAGGACCCTGCTATCGAAAAGGTAGCCACTTCCCTGCATGACACTTACCATGTTGACTACATCGCACCCGGCCACTGCACGGGCGAGCCGACATTCACGGCCCTGCAAAAGACTTTCGGCGCCCGATACGTCTATGCCGGATTAGGAACGACGCTGGGTGTGGGTGCGAATCCGCGCGCCGAATCCGACCCAAAAGCTTCGCGTAACTTGAGCGAAGGCGATTTGCGAAGTTATCGAGCACTGCTAGCCCAAAGCGATGACTTCGAGGAGCGCGGCCCCGAGGTGGGGCGGTTCGCGCAGGTCCAGTAACGGCGCGGGTCACTTGATGCGCGGCTAGTCTGCGGCGCCCTGCAGCATCGTTCCGTTTCGACCTCCGGCCCGGCGGGCCTGACCGTCCGGTTTCCGGCAGGCGTTTCAGATGGTCGGGGGACAGCAGTTGTTAAGGGTTGTCCGGTGCCTGCCGAGCTTGCCATACCCCGGGGACGTGTGAGGGCAGGCGTTGGACAAGCCCCAAGGGAGGAAACTGCGGGAATGTGCTGACGCGGGTCAGGCTGGGCGAGGCGCTATGGCGATTTGAGTGCTCGCGGTGCGGCGTGAACAAACGATGATGTCGGCATATTCAGCGCTGATCGTGCTTTCGTGTGCCGCGGCAGTCCAGAACCACAGAACCACACCATCTGTGTTGTCTTTGATCCTGGCAATGAGGGTGCTGTGCCCGGTGCCAGGCAAAGGCCCTTCGCGTCGGCACTGATCGATGCAGTGCTGGCGGAGGAGTGGAGCGTGGTGAGCGGCGTGTACTCACGGTGGAAGCGGTGACTGGCTCCACAGCGCTCATAATGCCGGGGTCGAGGGTTCGAGTCCCTCCCTTTCCACCAATTCAATTCAGCGCGTTAGCGATCGGCTCCTCGACTGCCGATTGGTCGTAAGCGCACGGTAAGCGCAGAAAGTCGACCTTCTTCCGTTCTCGATCGGGAAATCCAGGTATTCGGTGCTGCGCTTATAAGCGCGCACCACAATGCAGCTGAGATCCTGGGTGTGGTCCGGGACAGGTTCGCATTCGGGTGGTCGCGATTCGCACCGCGTTGCACACTCGTTGGGGCGAGCACCACAGCATCGAGTCCTCGGTAGCCAACCTGCGGGCCGTCATGGCGGGGACAGGCCACGAGATAAAGTTAGCTCTCGGGACAGATAAACAAGGCGGGCATGCCCGGCCCTACATGGGCGTCACTCATTTTCACCGGCTCAATATCAAGAACGAGTCGTGGCAAAGCTGCAACCCGGTCCCGATGGAAAGAAGCTGAGGCTAACCGTCTTCCTGATCAAGGACGGCCACAAGAAGATTGAAGATTTCCTGGAAGTGACTGGTCTTCAGCGCATTCAAATCAGCACTGCGCAGGCGGAGGGGACTCTATTCTTCAGAACAGGTTTCACGAGCGTGGCGCCCTGGGCAGCGATCTTTGCGAACGTGCACGGATTCAATCCCAGCTCGATCGTGAACCGACACTCGCGCGGGCTCTACATCCTGAAAGAGCACGGCCGCTGGTTTTGCTTCACGTTTGGATACACCCGCCAGCTGATCGACGAGGCCGCAGTCGAACGGAACTTCGGACTCATCGTCTCGCTGAACCTTGGCGATCCCGCGGCAATCAAGGCCATCGAAAAGATAAACATCAGTCAAGTTGGTCTGCAGTCGCGGGAACAAGCAGGCAAAGACGTCGCCTTCGACGGCTTCGAGTTCGATACAGACATCGACCTACTGAAGTCAATGACCGCAAAGGGACCCCAAAAAGAGAACGAAGAACAAGAAACGTATTCCGGCCGTGACTCGTTTTCCGTATATACCATGGTCACTCTCGGAACGTTCTCAGACCTCGCGATGCGTCTCTTCAAGGCGTTTCAGAATACCGCCTACCGCCAGCGATACCCATGGATAGACAAGATCTCCCAAGAGAGGGATCCCAAGCTCATAGAGGAACTCGAGTCCAAACTGGTAGAGGCGATAAATGCGGGTGACACCTCGAAGATCTGGATGGCGATACCCGAGATTGTTGACTGGGAGCGAGTGGAGAATTTCGCGTATCGAATTCCTTCCGGCGGTCAAACCAAGGCCGGCCCGATGCTCTATCCGGATATCGATCTTGACGCCTGGCTAAACGAGACGAAGTTAGGGGGCCAGGTAACCGTTACGCATTTGCGCAATCGAAAGGTCTTCCAGTGCTACAAGGACGGCCGCGACCCAAGCAACTGGAGGGTGCTTCGTTGCCTGAACGCCGAGATCGATCTAGCACATAAGAAATACATCCTGAATGACGGCGACTGGTACAACGTCGAAGCGAGCTATGTCAACGAGGTCGATAAGTTCTATCATTCCATAAAGGCCTCGACGCTTTCGCTACCAAACTATGGCGTACGCACCGAGCCAAAATACCTTGCGGCAGTTCCAAAGACACATCCGCAATATACCGTCATGGATTGCAAGAACGTGATGATCGGAGGGAGTAAGAGTCGCGTGGAATTTTGCGATCTGTACAGCAATAGCAGGGACATAGTGCATGTAAAGCAGTACGGC